>JAJYRX010000054.1 GCA_021793875.1 Pseudomonadota bacterium | reverse complement strand
TTAAACGCCCGACTGTGGAGCTTGACTCATGAGCACATTATTAGAGGTATCTGGTCTGGTAATGCGGTTTGGCGGCCTTTTAGCGGTTCAGAATGTTGCATTTAATGTAAATTCGGATGAAGTATTTGCCATTATTGGCCCAAACGGAGCCGGCAAGACAACGGTGTTTAACTGTGTAGGTGGCTTTTATAAGCCCACCAACGGTAACATCATAATGGATGGTAAAGATATTACCGGACTAACAAGTCATAAGGTCGCGCAGCACGGTCTAGTTCGCACATTTCAAAATGTAAGGCTATTCAAAAAACTTACGGTCCTAGAAAATCTGCTAGTTGCTCAACATACACATATAGAAACTAGTCTTTGGCGTGGGTTAATAAAAACACCAGGCTACCGTGAGTCAGAGAGACAGGCCAAAATAGAAGCTGCAAAGTGGCTTGATTTCATGGATATTCGTGAATATGCAAACCGCGAGGCGGGAAACCTTGCTTACGGGCATCAAAGAAGACTTGAAATTGCACGCTGCATGATAACCAAACCTCGTTTACTAATGCTAGACGAGCCTGCTGCTGGTTTAAACCCGCAAGAAAAAAGAAAATTACAATTGCTTATTGATCAGCTGCGTAGAGAGTTCGGCGTAGCGGTATTGCTTATAGAGCATGATATGAGCCTAGTCATGGGGGTTTCTGATCGAATTATGGTTATGGAAAATGGAAAACCAATAATGACGGGCAGGCCAGACGAAGTCCAAAACGACCCTAGGGTAATCAAAGCTTATCTGGGGGAAGAGTAGTGCTTAAGTTAAGAAATATATTTACACACTACGGTGCTATAGAGGCGTTACATAACGTTTCGGTAGAGGTTCATAAAGGTGAAATAGTTACCCTCATAGGAGCAAATGGTGCCGGCAAAACCACTATGCTAATGACGGTTTGTGGTAATCCAAGAGCAACAGCCGGTGAAATAATATTTGAAGGTGAAAACATTGCAAATGAAAATACCTCTGACATAATGCGTAGAGGTATTGCTATATCACCAGAAGGACGTAGAGTATTCCCAGATCTTACAGTTGTAGAAAACCTGAAGATGGGAGGGTTCTTTCTAAATAAGGAAGAAATAGCTGCAGGGATAGAGCACGTGTACGAACTTTTCCCACGTTTGTTAGAGCGTAGTAATCAACGGGCAGGCACTATGTCTGGCGGTGAACAACAAATGTTGGCCATAGGTAGGGCACTTATGTCAAAACCAAAGCTGCTACTATTAGACGAACCTACACTAGGGCTTGCACCATTAATAATTGCACAAATATTTGAAATTATTCAAACTATACGTGATGAAGGTGTAACAGTATTTTTAGTCGAGCAAAATGCACATAAAGCATTACAAATAGCTGATAGAGGGTATGTGCTAGAAACCGGGAAAGTGGTTATGGCTGATACAGGTGCAAACTTACTGGCTAATGATGATATTCGTAAGGCGTATCTGGGAGGCTAGAATATCAAGTTTGCTAGCAAACCCAGGAACGAGCTTGCAGGTTAAGATATAACATTCAATTTGGCTACTATCTATAATGGTACTAATTGACATGTTTTATAAAACCTGCGGGCCCATATATGAGCGAATCAAAGTTAAATTTAGTTTTTCTAGACACCGAAACCATATCTCCGCAAGCCGGCTTTCCAGAGTTTCAGTTTAAACACAATCTAGTAACATATAAAACAACAAGCATAAATGAAGTTTCAGAGCGAATAT
The DNA here is from genome assembly GCA_021793875.1 of Pseudomonadota bacterium. Lineage (GTDB taxonomy): Bacteria > Pseudomonadota > Gammaproteobacteria > Burkholderiales > Burkholderiaceae_B > JAJYRX01. The sequence continues at coordinate 6,738 of JAJYRX010000054.1, read as the reverse complement.
CAGACGCTCATATAGTAATCACTAATAAAGTACGTATAAATGCGGAAGCAATTTCTGCAGCAAAAAAGCTAAAGCTTATATCTGTGGCCGCTACCGGCGTTGACAATATAGACATAGAAGCATGCAGCAATGCAGGTGTATATGTATGCAACGTACAAGACTATGCTTCCATAACAGTTCCTGAACATACGTTTTCACTAATATTCGCGCTAAGACGCAGTCTGTTTCAGTATCATCGCTCAGTGCGTAAAGGTCGTTGGCAAGAAGCAAATCAATTTTGCTACTTTGACTATCAAATCAAAGATTTATCTGGGTCAACTATAGGAATTATAGGTAGTGGAAGCTTGGGTACTGCGGTAGCCAAAATCGCTAATAGTCTTGGTATGAAAGTTTTGTTTGCCGGTAGGAAGGGGGCTGTTAACTGTCCAGAACCTTACACCCCCTTTAACGAGGTTTTAAGGCAGAGTGACATTCTAACATTGCATTGCCCGCTGACATCAACAACTGAAAATCTGATTGGGGCACAAGAGTTTGAAGAGATGGTTAAAAAGCCCATCATTATTAATACGGCTAGGGGAGGGCTTATTGACGAGGCTGAGTTAATTAATGCGTTAAATTCAGGCAAGGTGTCAGGTGCTGGTTTAGATGTCACAAGGCCAGAGCCGCCCGAATATGATTCAGCCTTCATGAAATTAGCGGCTATGGATAATGTAATTGTTACGCCTCATGTTGGGTGGGCCAGTGAACAAGCGGTCAAGGAAGTGGTAAAACAGGTTGAACTAAATGTTCACAGTTTTGTTCAGGGTAACCCCAGAAACATAGTAAATAAAATATGAGTAAAAAGCCTCTAAAAGTTGCTATTAATGGTTATGGACGTATTGGTAGATGCCTTTTGCGCGCTTTATACGAGTCTGGTCGCAGCGACAACATAAAGGTAATTGCAATTAATGAGCTTGCACATATTGATAGCATGGTTTACCTAACCCGGTATGATTCAACCCACGGGGTGTTTCCCGGTACGGTAGAGCAAGATAATAGCAAAATAATTGTTAATGGCGATGAGATAAAAGTATTTAACAGTAATAGGCCTGAAGAAGTATCGTGGCACGACTTAGGAATAGATATATTAATGGAGTGTTCAGGCCAGTATTCAGAGCGCACCGAATTACATAGGTTTATAGAGTCTGGTTGTCCACGAATTCTACTGTCGCATCCCGGGGCTAGCTCTAGCGATGTTGATAAAACTATAGTTTATGGCGTAAACCACTCAACCTTAGATGATAAAAGCCGAATAGTTTCGGCAGCATCTTGTACGACCAATGCCATTGTTCCAGTGCTTGATATGTTGCATAGTCAGTATGGGGTAAACACAGCATTTTTAACTACATGGCATTCAGTTATGAATGATCAACCCCTGATCGATGGTTATCACCACCATGACTTACGTCGTACCAGATCAGCTATGCAATCTATTGTTCCAGTTGCAACTGGGTTAGCCCAGGGAGTTGAGAGGTTACTACCAATGCTGTCTGGGAGGGTACATGCAAAGGCTATAAGGGTTCCTATACATAATGTTTCAGCTATAGACCTTGTTACTAATCTTAATTCGACAGTAAGCAAAGAAGAGCTCAATAATTTCCTTAAAAAATCAACCAACAAACTAAAAGGGCTTTTTGCACACTCCGAACGGCCTCATGCTTCAATAGACTTTAACCATAACCCTCATTCTGGAATTATAGATACTAGCCACACCTCTACTAGTAGTAGTGGTTTAGCAAATATTTTGGTCTGGTTTGATAACGAATGGGGGTTTGCTAACCGCATGATTGATGTTGCCGAGGCCTGGCAGAAAAAATTCATATAAAGAGGGAAAATAAATGTCTGAATATCGTATTGAATCCGATACTATGGGTAATATAAATGTACCCGCGAATCGTTATTGGGGAGCTCAAACTCAACGTTCCATTATTAATTTTCCCATTGGTGCTGATAGATTTGTGTGGGGTAGATCTGTGATAAAGGCTTTAGGTGTGCTAAAAAAAGCCGCAGCAGAGATAAATGGTGAACTAGGAGAGCTAGACCAAAGAGTAGCATCACTTATAAGTCAGGCAGCGCAAGACGTTATAGATGGCAAGTTAGATGATGAGTTTCCACTTGTTGTCTTTCAAACCGGCTCCGGCACACAGTCAAACATGAATGCTAATGAGGTAATTGCTAATAGAGCTATAGAAATTGCAGGTGGCACTGTAGGGTCTAAAGACCCAGTGCATCCAAATGATCATGTAAATAGAGGCCAATCATCTAATGATACTTTTCCAACCGCTATGCATATTGCTGTTGCTGAAGAGGTGGTTAGTAACTTAATACCTGCTGTTGAAGGTTTGCGGAATACTTTGTTCACAAAAGAAAATGAATATAAAGATGTTGTTAAAACAGGTCGTACACACTTGCAAGATGCAACTCCTATCACACTAGGCCAGGAAATAAGTTCTTGGGTTGCGCAAATTGATTTTGGACTGGAATCTATTAGAACGGCACTTAATGGTGTTTATGAGCTGGCAATTGGTGGAACAGCAGTGGGAACAGGTCTAAACGCGCATCCAAAATTTGGGGACGGTGTTTCAAAACGAATTTCGGAAATTACTAAATTACCTTTTAAATCAGCTAAAAATAAGTTTTTTGCTTTGTCTGCTCATGATGCCTTGGTAAGCCTATCCGCCGCCTTACGCACACTAGCAGGCGGACTCATGAAAATGGCAAATGATATACGTTGGTTAGCAAGTGGTCCTAGGTGTGGAATAGGCGAGTTGCATATACCAGAGAATGAACCAGGCTCTTCGATAATGCCTGGAAAAGTAAATCCTACGCAATGTGAGGCATTAACCATGGTTTGTGTTCAGGTATTTGGGAACGATGCAGCTGTTGCTTTTGCTGGCTCTCAAGGTAATTTTCAGTTAAATGTTTACAAACCCGTAATGGTCCACAATGTGCTTGAAAGTGTAGCTCTTATTGCAGACGCATGTAGGGCGTTCAATGATCACTGCGCTGTAGGAATAACGCCAAACCTTGAGAAAATAGAAGAAAACCTCAGTAGAAATTTAATGTTGGTTACGGCATTAAACAGGCATATTGGTTACGACAAAGCGGCTGCTATAGCAAAAAAAGCTGAGGCTGAAGGTTTAACATTAAAAGAGGCTGCACTTGGATTAGGGTATCTAACTCAAGACCAATACGACAGCTGGATTGTTCCTTTAGATATGACACATCCATAAATATGTTTGTAACCACTATTTGTTCATTGACAAATTGAGTTAGGAAAATATACGGTATAGTTAAGTTAATGACTATATTTTTATGAGTCGCAAGAATGGAGGTTGTGCGATGAAATTTATTAAACTTGCTGCATGTATACCTTTTGCCTTTGCTGCAACAGCAGTAAAAGCAGAGCCGGACCCTGCAGAAGTACAGCAGATTCTAACCAGCAACGCATGTTTAGCATGCCATGCTGTAGACAAGAAAATGGTTGGCCCGTCTTATCGTGACGTGGCAGACAAATACGAAAATGAAGATAACGCAGCTGAAACATTAAGTAAGCATATTAGAGAAGGTAGTAGTGGCATTTGGGGTGCTGTTCCTATGCCGCCAAATGCAGGTATATCTGACGACGACCTGGCTAAAGTGGTTGAGTGGGTTCTTGCTGGTGCTCCAGAGTAATCATATTGGCTATGTGTTTGTAAAACCATTAGTTAGGTTTTTAAGCATGCCGCGTGAGTTAAGCGCGGCATTTGTTTATAACTCCAACTTAAATAAATTAAGAATGGAAGTGTCGTTATGACAACACCGTTACGTCTGGCTATGTTGGCAATGTCTGCCATCTTCATTAATGCGACCAGTATGGCAGAGCCCGAGCAAGATGACTCAAGCTCTGCAGTATCTGAAGATATACCTGCTGCAATTAAAAACCTCGAGAACCGTGGTGTTGAAATTATCGGCAAGTTAGACACTCCAGCAGATATAGATGCATATGCTGCAATAGCCAAGCAGCAACCATTAGCAGTGTACTTAACACCCGACAAACAGCATGTGATTATAGGTACATTAATAGACGAAGATGGTCATGATATAACTTATGACGCATTGCAAGAGGCCACGGTAGGTGTATGGTCAGAAAGCACATGGCAAACATTAACAGACAGCTCGTGGGTTGCAGACGGAAACCCTAACGCGGAGCGCATCGTGTATATGTTTACCGACCCCAATTGTCCGTTTTGCCATAAGTTCTGGGAACAGTCACGACCCTGGGTGGATTCAGGTGCGGTTCAGTTGCGCCATATACTGGTTGGCATGCTTACAGAAACTAGTGAGGGTAAGGCTGCTGCAATACTAGCTAGCAATAATCCATCTGTTGCACTTATGGAGCACGAAAAAAAATTGAATCAGTCTGGCATTGAGCCGCTGGAAGATATACCTAGCGATATTGCTGAGCAACTTAAAGAAAATGCCGATGTCATGAATGATCTTATGATAACTGGAACGCCTGGCATTTTGTATCATGATTCAGAAGGTCAGTTAAAAATTCAACGAGGAGCGCCTCTTGATGAGGATTTGGAGCTAATACTAGGCCCAAAACCTTAACATACTCTGTGTGAATAACTATGGTTACAATTGCTGGTAATATCAAAGTAGGAAATAAGCTTCCATTTGTCTTGTTTGGCGGCATAAATGTATTAGAGTCCAAAGAGCTGGCAGTAGAAGCATGTGAAGCGTACCTTGAGGTTACATCAAAATTAAAAATACCATATGTTTTCAAAGCCTCTTTTGACAAGGCAAATAGGTCATCAATACATTCCTACAGGGGCCCCGGAATAGAAAAAGGTCTAGAGCTGTTGGACTACATAAAGTCAACATATAAGGTTCCCGTTATCACTGATGTACACGAGCCATGGCAAGCACCTATAGCGGCGGAAGTAGTCGATGTATTGCAATTGCCTGCATTTTTGGCTCGTCAAACAGATCTAGTTATTGCCTTAGCTAAAACCGGTAAGCCAATAAATATTAAAAAACCTCAGTTTATTAGTCCTTCCCAAGTAAGCAACATAATAGAGAAATTTAAAGAAGCTGGTAATAATAATCTAATTCTTTGTGATAGGGGTACATGCTTTGGTTACGACAACCTAGTAGTTGATATGCTAGGCTTTGGAGTAATGAAACAGGTTTCGGGTGACGTGCCAGTGATATTCGATGTTACTCATGCATTGCAGCAACGTAACCCTTTACAGGCCGCATCAGGTGGAAGGCGGTGGCAGGTACTGGATTTAGCAAGAGCAGGAATGGCTCTAGGTTTGGCGGGACTTTTTTTAGAGGCTCACCCCGAACCAGACAGTGCTTTATGTGATGGCCCAAGTGCATTGCCATTAAGCAAATTAGATGATTTTCTTACTCAAATCAAAGCATTGGATGATTTAGTTAAATCATTTGATCATGTAGTTATAGAGTAGTTAAGCTGCTAGATTAGCTATAGGTAAAGTTTTGCTAGCGTAGCGTCCTTGGTCTTTCCGGTATGAGTATATGATAGGTCATGATTGATTGTTTTAATAATTGATAAATAGCCGACTTTACATAATATACATTATGCGAATACTGTTCTAGTAAGCAATAACAGAACTTAGCTCGTTAATGCTATGAAAAGCACGCCAGCTAATGTTGTAATACATCCTATCCAACGCGCTTTCCCTACCGACTCCTTCAATATAATTGCACCCATAATAGTTGCCACTACCATTGAAACCTCTCGTAAAGGTGCAACCTGGCTTACGTGAGCTCCTAGCTGTAAAGCGTATAACACCAATATATATGCCATAGGCGATGCAAGACCTACTATAGCAGCTGGCCACCATAAACCCTTCATAGTATTTTTATAGTTGCTTTTTGTAGCCCAAACCCTAGGCGCTAACATTACGGCACCACCCAACGATGTAACCCAATCAAGTAATACTGGTGCAATTAAAGCTATCTTTACTGCATATGCATCTGATAAGCTATATGCAGCAATAACTGTTCCTATAATTAACCCCCATTTAATGCCCGGCCACATTGAGCGATTAGCAAATATACGCCACTCCCCACCAGACGCTATAGTAAAAATTCCTAGTGCTATGGCTAATATTCCTGCTGCTTTGCCAATAGTTAGCGGCTCTCCCCAAAATACTATAGCAATAAAGCTAGCAATTAGCGGACCGGTGCCACGCGCTACGGGATATACAACGGACAAATCGCCAGACTGATATCCCCACATCAATGCAAGACTATAAAGAAGATGCAGCACGGTTGACAGGAAAAGCAGGAATACCGTTAATAGACTCCAGCTAACCCCTTGATTTGCGATGTAAATAACCCAAGGTAAATAAAATATAACTGACCATACCCTGTATGTAAAAACAAAGAACGTACCGGCTTTAGCAGCTCGTTTGGTTAATAAATTCCAGCTGGCGTGTAATACAGCAGCAAGCGTAATTAGAATAAGCGCTTGTGCTGTCATTATTAAAGAATTTCCGCTAGTGTTTCAGGTGTTCGTGCTAAGCGGGTTCCTTTGCGGGTGACTACAAATGGTCGATTAAGCAATATGGGGTTATTAATAATAGCGTCAATGAGGTCATTCTCATTCAAGTTAGGGTTATCTAATTTCAGTTGTTTATAAATATCTTCTTTAGATCGCATAGCTTCACGAACTAGATCGGA
>JAJYRX010000053.1 GCA_021793875.1 Pseudomonadota bacterium | reverse complement strand
AAGCGTTTTAGGCGTCTTGTAACCGGGCTGTCTACAAGGTCAGAACCGCTGACCTGGTACCCCAGATTAAGAAGCACTTCTGCAATGCCACTCATACCAGAGCCACCTATACCAACAAAATGCAAGCGGCGAATACGATGCTTCATAAACGCCCCCTTATAGATTGTTCACATGCGTCGGCTATTAAGCGAGTGGCCGATGGCATGGCGTGCTGTTGCGCGTGACTTGCTACCTCTTGTAGTTTGCTACGGCTAAGGCCCTGCAACCACTGAGCCAACCATTCAGCAGTAAACTCGGACTGCTTGCATAACCAAGCTCCACCACACTCCGATAGATATTTAGCATTTGCTGTTTGATGGTCATCTATGGCATGCGGCAATGGAATAAACAATGCGGCCACACCAGCAACCGCCAGCTCAGAAACAGTCATTGCGCCAGCCCGGCATACAACCACATCCGCCCAGCTGTACGCCTCTGCCATATCATCTATAAATGCATCAGTACGGGCCTGAACGCCGTAGGTACGATAATCAGACTCAAGGGAGCTTATGTGCTGTTCACCTGATTGGTGCCAGATTTGAGGACGCTTATCAGTATTTATAAGAGCTATAGCCTCTGGCAAGACCTTATTAAGAACCATGGCACCAAGGCTTCCACCTATTACCAACACCCTAAGGGCATCGTTACGATCAGAGTAGCGCTCTGTTATTGGTCTAAGAGACGACAAATCACTACGTACAGGATTACCTAAAACCACTGCGCCACGCAATGATGCAGGAAAACCTGCTATTACGGTTTTAGCAATTTTGGCTAAATACCTATTTGCTGTTCCTGCCACGGCATTTTGCTCATGAATTACTAATGGAATACGTTTTATAAAGCTAACAAGACCACCCGGGAAAGCTACATAGCCTCCCATGCCAAGAACCACATCGGGCCGGGTTCTTGTCATTACCTTCCAAGCTTGAACACACGCACACATCAAGCGAAAAGGTAGTTTTATTAAAGCAGCTATACCTTTGCCTCTAACGCCATCAAACTTCAGTGCTTCTAATTTAAAACCATGCACTGGCACTAGCTGCCCTTCCATACGGTCAGGATGGCCAAGCCACAGTACATTCCAGCCTCGGTTGCGCATTTCATTTGCGATTGCCAGACCGGGCATTATGTGACCACCAGTTCCACCTGCCATTATCATTATGGTTTTATTAGTCATGGCCGTTTACCTCTCATCATTCTACGGTTCTCGTAATCAACTCTAACTAACAGAGCAACTGCAGCAAGGTTCATTACTATTCCTGAACCACCATAACTAACCATTGGAAGGGTAAGACCCTTAGTAGGCAACAACCCTAGACATACACCTATATTTATAAATGCCTGCAAGCCGAACCAAATGACCACACCTTGGGCAACCAGTCCACTAAATATGCGGTCGGACGCTATGGCCTGACGGCCTATATCAAAACCACGCAAAATAATGAAACAAAACAGGCCTATTAAAAACATAAGCCCGACAAAACCCAACTCTTCACCGACAACTGCAGCTATGAAGTCAGTATGAGCTTCGGGCAGGTAATGAAGTTTTTCTATGCTAGCCCCAAGCCCTACTCCAAACCACTCACCACGTCCAAAAGCAATTAACGAATGCGATAGCTGGTATGCACTGCCATAGGCATTGTCTGGGTTCCATGGGTCTAAGTAAGCAAATAGGCGCTCCCGTCTCCAAGGGGAAAGCCATATGAGCATCAAAAACGCAAACATAAGAAATGTTATTAGGCCTGTAAACAGGCTGCGCTTTATGCCTCCCACAAACAATATGCCCATGGCTATGAGAAGTATTACTATTGCAGCACCAAGGTCCGGCTCAAGTAATAGGAGCATACCTACAACACCTAACATACAGGCCATTGGCGCAAACCCACGCCAAATAGACTTGATATGTTGCTGTTTACGCACCGTATAGTCTGCTGCATAAAGAACTATAGCAACCTTCATTAGCTCTGAAGGTTGTAAATTTATAAGACCAAGTGGTAACCACCGCCTAGCGCCATTTACCTCACGACCTATTCCAGGCACTAGCACCAAGGTAAGCAATAGAACAGAAATAAGGAATATTGGTATTGCATAACGCTGCCAAACATCCATGGGCACGTTTGCAACCATAAGAGCAACAAAAACACCTAGCAGAAGGAATACTGCATGGCGGACAACAAAGTAATACTGACCATAGCTAGCGTACCGGGGGCCATCTGCCAGCGCTATAGATGCTGAGTAAACCATTAGCAAACCGAACAGCAACAACACTGACACTGCAATTATTAGCTGATGATCTACAGCCGGCATATTAGTACGTCCGGGGCGAATTGCATTGAGGGCTGCTGTTTGCTCATTAGCCATTACGCCACCTCCCCATGATCTAATGCAATCTCACGCACTGCGGAGACAAAGCTTTGCCCCCTGTGAACATAGTTATCAAACATGTCCATGCTTGCACATGCTGGCGACAGAATGACTGCATCTCCAGATACAGCCTTATCAAATGCCATTGCTACGGCACTAAACATATCGTCGGCAAAACTACAATTTATTCCGGCCTTGGATAGAACACTGTGCAAAGTATTCGCATCTACCCCTATAAGGACTACATGCTTAACACTTCCATTGGATGCCGCTTTAGCAAGAGGCGTGAAATCTTGCCCTTTTGCCAAACCGCCCGCAATTAATATAAGAGGCCTGTCAAAACCATTTATTGCTGCAACAGTGGCATCTACGTTGGTACCTTTACTATCGTTTATGAAATCTATTCCGCCTACTGTACGCACATACTCGGTGCGGTGAGACTCTCCTTCATATTCACGTATTGCATGTAACACGGGGGCAATATTGGCACCCGACTCTAGCGCTAGCATAATGGCTGCTTGGGCGTTTAACACATTATGCGACCCACGCACTTTAAGAGCCTCTACAGGCATTAAGTCATTTAGACTCTCATCAATCAACTTTCCGTGACAGCATACCCATGACATGCCGTCGTGAGTACATATGCCTAAATCACCACCATTACATGGACTGTCATTGCCAAAGCTAATTAGTGTCTTGCTTGAATCCACCTCTTCAACCATGGATTTAACAATGGAATCGCTACGATTAAAAACAATCGTATTGCTCATTTCAAGAATACGAGCTTTATCTTCTATGTAGGCATGCATACTGCCATGCCAATCTATGTGATCTTGCCCTATATTCAGAAGTGCGCAGGCATTAAGCTTAAGGCTGCTTGTGGTATGAAGTTGAAAACTAGATAGCTCTAACACCCATAGCTCGGGAAGGGTATTATTTTTTATATGTAACATTAGAGCCTCTAAAGTCGACGGACTAATATTGCCCGCCACAACAGACGATATTCCACTGGCTTCTGCCAGCTTATGTGTCATAACAGTGACTGTGGTTTTACCATTGGTGCCACTTATTGCTACAACCTTGGGGTTGTACCCCTGATCTGACATATCAGCTAGGGCTCTTGCAAATATTTCAGTCTCGCCTACTATGTCTAGACCTCCATCGCGAGCTGCCTGAACCATTGGTCCTAGCAAACCACCAACTGGCGATAGCCCTGGGCTAACAACCAATGTATCTATCTTGTCTATAGCATCTAGCGTGAAGGCATTGTCGCCTAATAAGATATCAGGCTCATTTATATATGGACTATTTTTTATAAGTTGCAGACCATCAGGACTATTGCGGCTATCGGCTAGACGCACATTACCGCCATGCTGCATACACCATAGGGCTGCGGCAATACCGGTTTGGCCCATACCTGCTACAAGTATGTTCCCCAAATCTTTTACAGAGTTAAACGTCCAGTTTTTCATCGCAACTTAAGACTCGAGAGTCCAATAAGAACCAGCATCATGGTAATAATCCAAAAGCGGACTACCACCTGAGTTTCTTTCCAGCCAGTTACCTCAAAATGATGATGCAATGGAGCCATCCGGAAAATGCGCCGCCCTTCTCCATAACGTTTCTTGGTGTATTTAAACCAAACAACCTGCATCATTACCGACAATGTTTCAGCTACAAACACACCTCCCATAATGAATAAAACTATTTCCTGTCGAACTATTACCGCAATAGTTCCCAAAGCCCCGCCAAGCGCAAGAGCTCCAACGTCCCCCATAAAAACTTGTGCTGGATATGCGTTAAACCATAAAAATGCGAGCCCTGCCCCGCCTATTGCGGCACAAATAACCATTAGCTCGGATGCGCCAGGAATATAAGGGAACAACAAGTATTTTGAATAATCAACCCGCCCAACAACATAGGCAAAAATTCCTAATGCCGCTCCCACCATTACAGTAGGCATAATTGCTAGCCCGTCTAGGCCGTCGGTAAGGTTAACCGCATTACTAGTGCCAACAATCACGAACCAAGTAAGGGCAACAAACCCAAAAACTCCTAACGGATAGCTCACGGACTTGAAGAATGGAACAATTAGGTCTGCCCTAGTTGGTAGCGGCATTGTGAACCCGCTTAGCACCCAGTCACGAAACAGTGGCCATAATTCTGCGTTAGCAGGTGCAGATACAGCAAAGCTAAGATAAATAGAAGCAACTATGCCAATAAGCGCCTGCCAGAAGAACTTTTGTCGCGATGACATTCCCTCGGGATCACGGTTTACCACTTTTTTATAATCGTCAGCCCAGCCTATCCAGCCAAAACCAAAGGTCACTAACAGCACCACCCATACAAAGCGATTGGTCCAGTCGGCCCATAGTAATGTGCTAACCGCTATTGATATAAGTATTAGTGCCCCGCCCATGGTGGGTGTGCCTGTCTTTTGTAAATGACTTTTAGGACCATAGTCACGCACGGCCTGGCCAATTTTCAACTCAGTTAGCTTACGTATAACGGCAGGCCCCGCAACCAAACCTATTAATAAGGCGGTAGCACTAGCCATAACTGCCCGCAAAGTTATGTATTCGAAAACAGCGAATGTTCTGAAGTGTGATTCAGCTAACCAGCGCGCAAGCTCAAGAAGCATTATCATCCCCTTCTGCAAGGTTGTCTGTATGCTCTTTAAGCGCAGCAACCACACGCTCCATCCTGGAGCTGCGTGAGCCTTTGACCAGCACATTAGCCGGTAACTGTTTAAATAGCAGTTCTGACAAATCGTTTATAGACTCAAATGGATATGCGTTCTCACCAAATGCCTGCGCCGAGAAAGCGGAGTGATCCCCTAATGTAATTAACACATCAATACCGCACTGTTGTGCATATTCACCAACCTCAGCATGTACAGCTTGGTAATCTTCACCAACCTCGGCCATATTTCCGAGCACCAAAACCTTTGGAGAAGGCAACTCTGCTAATACGTCTATAGCAGCTCTTACTGAATCAGGGTTGGCATTATATGTATCATCAATAAGTTGACGACCATCGGGAAGATCATGGAAATACAAACGCCCATCTACCGGATTAAAAGACTGTAGCCCACGCACTATAATGGGTAACGGAACATCGACGGCAACTGCACAGGAAGCTGCTGCCAAAGCATTACGTAGATTATGGTGACCGCGCACACGTAGCACTACAGACTCTGACCCCACCGGCGTATTAAGCACAAACTCTGTTCTATCTTTTTGTACCTTGATTGAATCAGCATAAACGCTGCAGTTAGAATCGAACCCAAAAGTGACTGTGTTGCTCGAAGCAGATAAACCCAGCCATAACTCTGTATAAGGGTCATCACCAGGAATTACAGCAAAACCTGATTCCGGCAGAGCCTCTAGAACGCTACCATTTTCCTGTGCCACTGCATCAACAGTACGCATAAACTCCTGATGCTCTCGCTGAGCGTTAGTTATAAGACCAACTGTAGGCTGAGCAATTTTGCTTAAAGCACTAATCTCACCTGGCTGATTCATACCCATTTCAACCGCTGCAACTAAGTGCTCAGACTTTAGCCGCAATAAAGTTAATGGTACGCCTAGATCATTGTTCAAGTTACCAATAGTTGCTAAAACATGATCGTTCTGCCAGCACCTAAGAATGCTGGCAATCATTTCTTTAGTAGTTGTTTTGCCGTTACTGCCAGTTATACCTATAACGGGGATATTGAAACGCTTGCGCCAGAGCTCAGCGCAAATCGCAAGAGCGTTTCGAGTATTGTTAACCTGAACCTGATACAACGGAACCGCAGGATTCTTAATGTTTACTACAGCGGCACAGGCCCCCGCCATACATGCTGCATCAAGGTAATCGTGACCATCAAAATGATCTCCCTTAATTGCCCAGAACACCTGACCCGACTCAATACTTCTAGTGTCAGTAGACAATGACACATTCTTTAGGAACATAAGAGCTAGCCGGGCCCATTCACGATCATCAAAAACAATTGTTCTATCAGCAAATTCCTGAGTGGTTTCATGGCCTTTGCCGGCAATTAAAATAACGTCTTTATCGCTAGCCTGCCATATAGATGAAAGTATTGCTCTAGCCCGATCAAGCTCAACCTCTGGCTTTTGTTCCATTCCTGCAATTATCTGTTGAGCAATAGATTTTGCGTCCTCATCCCTGGGGTTGTCGTTAGTGACAATTACTCTATCAGCGTGTTTTTCAGCTATTTTGCCCATTACAGGACGTTTACTTGGATCTCTAGATCCACCACAACCAAACACGCAAATCAGACTGCCTGCACGAGCATTGGCTGTATCACGCAAAGCTATAAGAGCACGTTCAAGTGAGTCAGGTGTATGAGAATAGTCAACAACGACCATGGGTGCTGAACCTCCAGACCCACATTCGGGCGCCTCAACAACCTCTAAACGACCATCAACTGGCGTAAGAGCCCCAAGCGTACGTACTGTTCTGGACATACCCCAACCTAGCTGCCTTAGCACCGCGGCAACCAAAAGAAGGTTGGATATGTTGTGTACACCAACCAAGCGTGTAAGCAACTGTGAGCTACCCCTTGGGGTTTTGAGATTAAACACTAGACCGTAGCCACTTGCCTGCACATCGTTAGCCTGTATGTCGGCATTAGTTTCTTGTTGTAATGAGTATGTAATCGGTGAGGGCAAGCTTAAGGTATCTAATAGCTCCCTACCCACCTCGTCGTCCAGGTTAACCACGGCCGCACCTAGATTGTGGCGCTTAAAGAGCTTAAATTTAGCTTGTTTATATTCCTCAAGGCTTTTGTGGTAGTCAAGATGGTCGTGTGTAAGATTTGTAAAAGCGGCTATTTCAATTTTGACCTGATCAAGCCTTCCCTGATCTATACCTATAGACGAGGCTTCAAGAGCCACCACTGCAGCACCTGCGTCCCGCAGCTCTGCTAAACTTCGATGCATGGTTAATACATCCGGAGTGGTAAGATCGCCACCCAGATTACGACCATCAGGACAAGCCACGCCTAAGGTTCCTATGGTTCCGCAAGGTAAGCCCTGTGCATTAAGCGCAGCTGCTATCCAATTAACACAGGTGGTTTTACCGTTAGTTCCCGTTACCGCAACTACAGTTACAGCATGAGACGGCTCTCGGTACCAGTGATGCGCAACATAGCCTAGAATTCCCCTAAGATCACGCACTTGCACATGAGGGACTGTGTAATCTTGCTTAACAACAGATTCAGACTCTGAAATTATCGCTGCAGCACCTTTCTGTATAGCATCAGCAATAAACTCTGTGCCGCTGGATTGAGCGCCTTGCATAGCGAAAAACACATCTCCAGGCTTTATTTGACGTGAGTCCATGCACAGGTCAGCTCCGCGCCCTACATGTTTTCCTAGCCAAGCAATTATTTCATACGAGTTCATTGCTCTTGCCCCCCATTTACGCTACCAACCGCGACCAGAGATTCAACTTCCGCATCTGGCTGAACCCCAAGCAAACGCAGAGTTCGACCTGCGACACTGGAGAACACCGGTGCAGCTACCCTACCACCGTAATATGCACCTGCACTTGGGTTATCTACCATAACCGCCACTACTATTCGGGGGTCGGAGGCCGGAGCAAATCCAACGTAAGAACTACGATAAGCAGACTTACTATACTGGCCATTAATTATTTTGCGGGCTGTGCCACTTTTCCCACCGGCAGAGTATCCTGGAACCTTTGCAAGGCTTGCCGTATTCTCACTTATTGATAGCTCAAGCATTGACCTTATAGTTCTTGCCACTTCTGGTGTATAAATTTGTATGCTGGTGGGTTGTCCTGTACGCCTTACCAGACTAAGAGATACCATATCGCCATCACGCGCAAGAGATGTATACGCATGAGCAATCTGCAACAAGGAAACCGAAATCCCATACCCATAAGCCATAGTTGCACGCTCTATGGGTCTCCATCGACTCCATGGACGCAAGCGACCAGTTGCAGCACCAGGAAAGCTAGTTTGGGGCTGACGTCCAAAGCCCAGGTTATTAAAGTTGTTCCACATTTCTTCTGAAGTAAGCTCTTCAGAAATCATGGTCATGCCTATATTGCTGGATTTGGTCAGAACACCGGCAAGGTCTATAACACCATTTTTACTCACATCGGATATTACAGAACCTGCGTACGTATAACGCCCATTCCCGGTGTTGAACTTTGTGTCTGTACTTATACGATTTGTTTCTAAAGCAAGAGCTGCGGTAAATGGTTTTAAAACTGAACCGACCTCAAAGG
>JAJYRX010000052.1 GCA_021793875.1 Pseudomonadota bacterium | reverse complement strand
AGATGTAATTCCCGCAATAGAGAGTTCAATAAATAGCGCACAAATCAGGGGGGTGTCTAGTGATGATAAGGCTGTATGTCTTATAGAGGATTTTTCTGATGGTGTTGTAGTGTATGCCTTAAGGTATTGGTCTATAGATCCATCTGCACCAGGAGCATCAGATTCAGGCGTTAGGCAGCATATTCATGCGGTTTTTCAAAGGAAGGGCTGGCATATGGCTGCGCCAAGAAGAGCGGTTAGCTTGGTTTCACGTAAAAGCTACCGAGAGCAGCTAAAAAAAGCTCATGAGCATGAGTTTCCCCGTGTGGTTACAGCTTTGCAGCAAATAGATCTGCTTGCACCCCTTAATGAAGAAGAAATTAATTATCTTGCTTCTGTACTTAAAACTTTGCCGTTCGTTTCCGGTAGTACTATTGCCACCCAAGGTGAAGTGGGTGAGAGTCTTTTTATAATAGTTTCCGGTACGGTTGCTATATGGGTAGATGCAGATGGGTTTCGCCATAAGGTTGCAGAGGTGGGGCCGGGTGAAATAATAGGCGAAATGAGTTTATTAACCGGTCAAAAAAGAAGAGCAACTATAACTGCAATTACGGACTTGGTTTGTTATGAGCTTAAAAAATCTGATTTCGAATCTATATTAGATAAGCGTCCTGAGCTTGCAGATTCATTTGCTAGTCTGTTGGCACAGCGCAAATTAGAACTGCTAGAAAAGCAAAGTCAAACCACTGAGACAAACCAACAAACAGAAAAAGCCGCTATATTAAGGCGTATAAAGCGTTGGTTTGCCTAACTGTTAAATTCTAGAGCTGTGCTTTCTCAGCTGCTGCAGTAAACAGTACATCGGTTGATGAGTTTAGTGCGGTTTCAGCAGAATCTTGTAATACACCAATAACAAAACCTACCCCGACTACTTGCATGGCGATATCGTTAGAAATTCCAAATAGGCTACATGCAAGCGGTATAAGAAGCAATGATCCTCCAGCAACGCCCGAAGCACCGCATGCTGATATTGATGCTATTACGCTTAGTAGCAAGGCCGTAGGCATATCAATATTTATACCCAGTGTATTAACAGCAGCTAGTGTAAGAATAGTAATTGTAATGGCCGCGCCAGACATGTTTATTGTTGCGCCCAAAGGTATGGACACTGAGTAGGTGTCTTTATTTAAGCCAAGGCGTTCACATAAGGCCATATTTACTGGTATGTTGGCGGCAGAGCTTCTGGTGAAAAATGCAGTGACACCGCTTTCTCTAAGGCATGTAAGCACAAGTGGATATGGGTTTTTTCTAATTTTTATAAATACGATAAGTGGATTTACCACTAACGCCATGAGCAGCATGCAACCTAATAAAAGTGTAATTAAACTGGCATATTGCTTAAGAGCCTCAAAACCTGTTTCTGATACAGTTATGGCAACCAGTCCAAAAATGCCTAAAGGTGCAAGCCTTATTATCAGCCGTACCAGCATAGATACAGCGTTTGATAGGTCGTTAATTACCTTTATCGTGTTTTCTCCAGATACTCTTAAAGTAGCTCCCAATGCTACGGCCCAAACAAGTATGCCTATGTAATTAGCATTTGTTATGGCATTAAATGGGTTATCTACCATATTCATTACAAGTGTTTTAAGCACTTCAATAATATTTTGTGGGGGAGATAATGTATCTGGTACATTTTGCAAATGTATAGTTTGTGGGAATGTAAAACTTGCAACCACAGCCAGTAGAGCAGCTAGAAAAGTGCCAATAACGTATAAGGCAAGTATTGATCCCATACCTGTTTTCGTACCACCTCTGTGCGATGCAATTGATGAGCACACTAATATAAATACAAGTACAGGTGCTATGGCTTTAAGGGCGCCTACAAATATATCTCCTAGAATCCCCACAGCATTCCCTGCTTGTGGCCAGGCGATAGCCAGTACGGCACCAGCTATCATGCCTATTATGATTTGCTTTATTAGACTACCTTTAAATATGCTTTTTATTAGTCCGGATGCTTGAGATTGGTTATATGTATTGTTCATATACGTATAATTTGGCGCTAAAAATATTCTGTTAATAAAACCGGTTTATTTACGGCGTTATGGTGCAGCGCAGCACAGTTTATCATTAATAAATAATTTATCACTCAGAAAGATTGTAAAAAAGGTGCTGTCTGCTATACTGAATTAGCTGTAAGCGATTATGGGGCCGACATGGCTTCGACGTGGGTCGCGAAACAGAGCAGGGCATGTCGAGCACCAGTAAGCTCGTAAATCCAGCTGGAAAACTATAAACGCCAACGATGAGCGTTTCGCTCTTGCCGCTTAATTAACGGCGAGCCGCTGCACCAATTTGTCTTTGGGTTGGGTGGGTAAAACCACAGCAGCGTCAGATACAAAGAATCGGATTTAACTGGGTCACTCTGTTAAATCTTAAAACTCGACGTGAATCGCCAAGGAAGGGCCAGTTGGTTGGCACGCTCCAAGGTTAAAACTTAAAGTAAACCAACTAAACATGTAGAACTGCCTGCGGAGGGCTTGCGGACGGGGGTTCAATTCCCCCCGGCTCCACCATATAAACCTGTTCGTTAAATAACAATCACATTGCTAGCCGAAAATAACTAAGGGTTTATTGCACTTAGGGTGAGTCATAACGTGTGCGCTTATACCGTACACCTTGTCAAGGTTATCAGGTGTCAAAACCTCAAAAGGCGTGCCATAAGATAATATTTCCCCCTGACTTAATAAAGCTATTCGATCACTGTATAGAGCTGCTAAATTCACATCATGCAGTACGGTGAGCACGCCTATATTATGATTTTTTGATAACTCATTAACACTGTTTAGAAGCGTATGTTGATGCAAAGGGTCAAGGCTTGAGGTTGGCTCATCAAGCAATAAATAGCTTGACTCTTTTCTGGAGTGCAGCCCACCTAGCAGCTGCAAAATAGCGCGAGCATAATGAACTCGTTGCTGTTCACCGCCAGAAAGCTCCATGTATCTTCGCTTAGATAAAAAGTCTATCTTGGCTTTATCCATCGCTTCATTACACAGGATATCAATCTCATTTTTTTTAAGGTTAGGGAAAGGGTAGGCGCCCATAGCAACAACTTCACTTACCTCAAGATCGAATTCCAGGCTTGGCTTCTGAGGCACAACAGCTCTATAACATGCTTGCTGTTTCACGCCTATCTTTTCCAACGCATGACCGTTAATGGTAACAGCTCCTCTGGCTTCTAACTCACCTGCAAGTATAGATAAAAATGTTGACTTACCCGATCCGTTGGCGCCTAGCAGACAAAGAACCTCACCATTAAATATAGAAAGGGAAATATCGTTTAGAATAGTTTTGTTGTTGCGTGAGAAATTAGTCTTATTGGAACAAAAACAATACATTACGACTTAACCTGATCTTACTTTTACAAGCATCCAGAAGAAAAATGGCCCGCCAATAAGACTTGTTACTAGCCCAATTGGTAGCTCGGCCGGTGTAATGACAATACGAGCCAGTAGATCTGCCATTGTTAATATAAGAGCACCCGCAATCGCACATGCCGGAAGTAGGTAACGATGGTTCGCACCAATAATCATGCGCATTAAATGAGGAACAACTAACCCCAGAAACCCAATTCCTCCGGTTATTGCTACAAGTGGACCCACAATTAATGCAGTTAAAACTATAAGTCGTCTGCGAGTGACGGTAATTTGAAATCCAAGGTGACTTGCTTCGCGCTCACCCAGAAGTAGTCCGTTCATTACTTTCCACTGACTGCACAACAAGACCATAAGGGTAAGCACTAGTGGAGCCATAAGTATAAGAGTCTGCCATGAGCCACCAGCAAGACTACCCATACTCCAGAAAGTTAGATCACGTAATTGGTTGTCGTCAGCTATTGTTGTTAAGAGTCCAATCGTGCTGCCTGCTATTGTATTGATTGCAATCCCAGATAAGAGCAATCCCGAAACCCCATAGAATCTCTTGCCCATATGGTAGGCAAGTAAAGTTGCAAGCAGGCTGCCTATGAATGCGGCGCTTGAGGTCATTAAAAACCCACCAGAGGTTAGAACAATTGCAATAACAGCACCTAAGGCTGCGCCGGATGATATCCCTACTAGACCAGGCTCGGCCAATGGGTTTCGGAACAGTGCCTGCATGGTGGCACCAGTGACTGCTAACGCTGCTCCGTTAAGGCATGCAAACAAAACGCGTGGAACACGTATATCTATCAAAATTCGTGAAATTAGTTCTTCTTCAGAAGTTGTTACCCCAAACAATAGTGTTATCAATTTTGATACCGGAATTGAAATTGCACCACCAGAACTCGCACCAACAATGGTCACTATTAATGAGAGTATTAGTACGGTATATGTTTGTTTGGGTGTTGACTTAAAAGCATTGGAAGAGAACACGTTCATGGCTTAGACGTAACTCAGGCTGATGTTTTATTGGGCTTGTGACAACTGTTTTGTAATAAGACGGTGTTGCGTAACTTACGAAGTATAGAAAGGCTTTCTCCAATTCTGGGCCCTATACTAAGCATTAGAAGTGAATCCACCGTAGCGATATTATTATTTTGTGCTGCAGGCGTTAACTGTATTCCGGGTCGACTTGTGTTGCTAGGGTTTCCGCTGCCCGTCAAAATTATTATGTCTGGTGCAAGGGCAGCGAGTGACTCGTCAGAAATTCGTACATAACCATTTTTTTGCTTAAGTATGTTTTGCATGCCAGATAACTGTAATAGTAGATCAGGCGCTGTGTTTGAGCCGGCAGCAAGTGTCTGATTACTATGCACCATTAAAACTAATGCTCTTACATGCTTGCCTGGTTGACTATTAGAAGCTATATCGTTTTGTATCTTATCTTTTAGCTTATTTCCTTTATTTGGAGTGTCGAATATTTCAGCTATCTGATTGATACGATTGGATAATGAGCGCACAGTGGGTTTATCATCAATTATTTCAATTTTTACGCCAATACTTTTAAGCTTATCTAATACGTACTTTGGACCTGCATGTTCTGAAGCCAATATGATATCTGGGTTCAGCTTAATAAGACCTTCTAAGGGCAGATTGCGGTAGTAGCCTACACTAGGCAGCCTAGTAGCTTCTTTTGGATGTACGCTTGATATGTCAGTTCCTACTAGGTATTTTTCCTGACCAAGAGCATATATAACCTCTGTTACCGCGCCTCCTAATGAAATAACTTTCTCGTATTGGGAAGCACAGGCCTTATAAGAGGCACATATAAATGTAAGACCAACGCAGAATACATATACTTTTTTTAGCATATAGGCAGCCTAGTGATTAAGTAGTTGGTCTTAAGCTGCAAGCTTATCAATTGCGTGACTGCTAAGCAGATCACGCCATTCTTTTAGTTCTGGATTTCCAGGTTTGCGTGCTCCAAAAAATTGCACAATCAGGTCGCCACTTGCGGCAAAACATTCAAGAGATGTTACCCATCCGTCAGATGTCGGTCTACTAACTAACCAACTTTGCTTAATGGCTGTTGTGTCTAGATGCAAGTTAAATATGGGGTCAAGAATGTTTAGCCACGGACCTGTTCGTAATAATCTTTGTATGGTTCCAGAGTGAATTTGAACGATACCTGTATTACCAACAAAACACATTAAAGGAATTCGTTTCTGAACTACAGACTCGAGAACCTTTTCTACCACTTCATTGTCTACCCTTTGGGCAAGATCCTTACCGGCACCTCTGAAAGCGGTTAGTCGAGAAACATTAAGATCTTTCAGTATTCGGTGAAATTGATGTATGTCGTTCATGTCCATCCATCGCTTACGTAACTCTTGGGGGGCTACATTAGCTAGGTTGTGGTTATCCGAGTCAATAGCCACAATTACGGGCCAAGGGGCATCGTAGTCAGTAAATTGGTTAACTAACTTGTCGTATGCTTCTACGTTAGTTTCTTCTGTGCAAAAAACTTTGTGTATTGCAGTGCCACCAGTGTCAAAAAATTGAATGCTACGTCTACCTTGGTCACTAACGGCCCAAGCAGTTCCCCAATGTTTAAAGAAAAAACGAAGATCAATATCTGCGCCTAAAGCTATTCCCATAGTATTGCCCGCATGAACATCTTCATACTTTCCGTATCGTTCATGAACAGCCCAATCATTTCTACTAAGTGCCATGACTCTTTCAAGTGATCCAAGCAGTTTTAAAATATCTTGTACTGGTCCGCGTAGAGGAGTGGAGCTAATTGTGCCTGCGGATGCTGCAACTAACTCAAGTTCGCTGACGCCTAATGCGTGTGCGGCTGTTCGAATTCGAACATTTGGGTTGTTCTTATGAAATTGAGCGTATTCCGTACGAAGTTTGAATGCTTGGCAGTTATTAACTAGGCTCATAATTCTTCCTTCTAAAGTTATTTGCATCAGGGAGTATTTCTGATTTGTTTGATTTAATAAAAATACGAATGATAATGAGTTCTATTCCTAATAATTAAAATGAATAACTTACTGCTAATCTAAACGAGCGTCCCGGCTCTGTGTAATAGTCCACGGGAGCCAATCCTCTACCGCTATTGGGTACGTTTAAGGCATCCCAGTACTTTTTATTGAACATGTTGTAAACGCCCGCTTGTAGTTTTAAGCCTTTAACGGATGGGGGAGTCCACCATAAGGCTAGGTCGGTTATGCCGTACCCCGGCGCTTTGAAATCAGAGTCTGAGGTTTCTACTCTAGAGCGTCGTGCCGCCAAGGTTACTTGAGCTTCTGCGCCCCACGACTGTTGTTTATAACCAGCTGCCAGGTGAGTTTTTAATGGGGCAATTGTATTTAAAGGACGGTTAGTGCTGGTATCTTTTCCTCGTGTCCATGCTATGCTGGCTCGGCTATACCAGTTTGGATTTATTTCCCATTCTCCACTGAGCTCGGCACCATAAATACGAACCCTAGCTCTGTTAACGGACATGGTAACCCCCATAGGATATTGGCCGCTCCAAATGTTATTCCAATTATTGTCGCCCGGTTTTACTTGATAAGCGGTATCAATAAAGTCTCTATATTTGTTGTGGAATAAACGCAGAGTACCCCTTGCTTTGCTGGTTTCTGCAACTAACCCTACTTCTAGTCCGCGACTTATTTCGGGTTTTAAATCGGGATTACCAACATTTAGATATGTGCCAGGTGCACCATAATTTAGATATAGCTGTGAGGGGTTTGGTGCTTTAAACCCGTAAGAGTAACTTGCGTAAATAGATATACTATCGTTTGGGTTGAAAGTGGCTTTTACAGAAGGTGAGAAACGATTAGCTTGGTTCTTAGATAGTTGATTTATATTGGCATTTGGGTTCCGAGAGTAGTTTGAATCGCCTTTTGGTGTGTATTCGTAGCTATCGAACCTAAGTCCTGGTGTTATTGAGTAACGGCCTTCTCCCCACATTACATCGTCCTGTGCCCATAAAGCTAAGTGTTTGCCATCAACTCTAGGCATGTCAGATTGACCGGTATGTAATAGATCGCACGTACGTGGCCCAAAAGGAGCAGGCATATGAGGGGATGTTTTTGGGCAGTTATCTAAGCCACTTGATGACTGCTTGGTCTGACTCCTATACCAATCACCGCCAACAGACCAGTTATGTAGTAACGCTGTTTGTTGAGCATAGCCGCTCCATTCTGTTGTGAGGCCATTACTGCTTTCGCTAATTGTGTTTTCCCTTACATAGGTACCGAAGGGAAATTTATATAGGAAAGGGTCTCCAGGAATGATGTTTCCACGAGCATCAGATAATCTATATGCGTTTTGACTACCTTCTAATTGAACTTTTTGCCACCAGGTTCTTATATAACCATTATTGATTATGCCTAGCGGATCATTGCCATTATATTGATAGCCCAATAGCAGGCGGTTACGTTTAACAATTTCTTTGCCTATATTTTTATTTTTTAGAAAGCTTGTTCCCGGTCCCTGGTCTCGGAGGTTTTGTATAGTAGCTGTGTTACGAAAGTATTCACCGCTTGCCTCCAATCTATGATTAGAGTTTATGTCATGCTCTAATTTTAATAGTAATGAGCTTTGCTTGTAACGTTGGGGGTTGGTTTTTGTTCGTTCGGGGCCGTGGCCACCCTGTTCACCCATGTTTTTCAATTCGTTTCCATGCTTTGTTCCTGCTTGTAATAACCATCGCGTATCTGTAGTGCCAATATGCCCGAATATTGTGGCCGTGGCACTTCGACTTCTGTCTGCGTTGTCATAGCCTGTATGAACTATTGCACCGTATTTTTTATCTTTAGTAATTAAGTTGTGTGGTGACAAAGTTCTTAGGTCTAGGCCACCGGTGACTGATCCAGAACGATTGGCGTTGGCATTACCCAAAAATATTATTTCTTCCAGAGTATCAAAAGATATGGTGTTAAGGCCACCTTGTACCCCTCGGGCTCCGTCATTTATCCAGGGTAGGGGAACACCATCCAGGCGGGTTACAACCCGGTCAGAATCCATTCCTCTCACATTTACACTATTGTTTTGGCGGTTAAAGTTTACTGAAGCATTACCTCTTTTTGAGAAGTCCATCCAATTGTTAATACTACGTTGCTGCATATTGTGCATATCAATAGTGGATGACCCTAGATTATTGCTTAATACCTGCTTATGACCATGTACAGTAATCTCATCTAACTGTGTAATGGTTGCCTTATTTGCGGCCTGTGCGTATGTTGCGGTAACAACTGTTGCGAGTAATAAGACTGCACTACTATTTGGTTTATAAAATCTCATGCTCTA
>JAJYRX010000051.1 GCA_021793875.1 Pseudomonadota bacterium | reverse complement strand
GACCTTATATACGAACGTATGGACGTACTAAATGTAGATGCCGGTATCGATTATCGTCGCCAAACTCTTAGCTCTGTGCGTGCTTATTTGCAGCCACTGAATAATGAAACCAGCGAAGAAATAAAAAACATATTCGCAAGGCTTTCTAACTCTCCGGTTTATAAAGCTAGTCTAGAGGTAGAAAACCGTAAGCTGCAAACAGTTGCTTTAGACGAAGAGATAGTGTGGTTTGACTTTGATACTCTTTGTGGCGGTCCGCGGTCCCAAAACGATTACCTGAGTTTAGCTGCGAAGTTTAAAACATTGGTTTTGTCTGACGTGCCTCGTATGGGGGTGCGACATGCTTCAGAAGCACGTAGGTTCACTTGGCTAATTGACGTCTTGTACGATCACAAAGTAAAACTGATAATGTCTGCCGAATGTCCGGCTGATGAGTTATACACAGAAGGCCCTATGTCGGGTGAGTTTCATCGTACGGTATCGCGCATAGTAGAGATGCAGTCCAAGGAATATTTGCAGGCCGAGCGTCGTCAGGCAGTAGAACTTTAAACCTTATATGGAAATTTTTAATGAGTAAGCGAGTCTTAACAGGTATAACAACTTCGGGCACACCCCACTTAGGAAATTATGCGGGTGCTATAAAGCCTTCCATACAGGTTAATGCAGGTCCAGATACCGATGCATTTTATTTCTTGGCCGATTACCACTCTCTAATAAAATGTGACAATCCAGGCAGGGTATCACGCTCACGTCTAGAAATTGCGGCAACCTGGATTGCCTCTGGGCTTGATCCAAACACATCCACTTTTTATCGCCAATCCGATATACCAGAAATTCCAGAGCTTAGCTGGATACTTAGCTGCGTAACAGCAAAAGGTTTAATGAACCGTGCGCATGCATATAAGGCTGCTGTAGACCAAAACCTTGAGGAAAAACAAGACCCAGACTTTGGCATCAGCATGGGTTTGTTTTCGTATCCTGTGCTAATGGCTGCTGACATACTTATGTTTAATGCACATACAGTGCCTGTTGGACGAGACCAAATTCAACATATTGAAATGGCACGCGACATAGCTCAAAGGTTCAACCATATGTATGGTAAAGGTGAGAATATATTCACACTGCCAGAAGCATTTGTAGACGATAAAGTAGCAACTTTACCTGGCCTAGACGGCCGTAAAATGTCAAAAAGCTATGACAATACTATTCCGTTGTTTGAAAGCACATCAAAATCATTAAAACGAGTAATTAATCAAATAATTACTGATTCTCGTGAACCTGGTCAACCTAAAGACCCCGATAGCTCTCATTTATTCAGCATATACCAGGCTTTTGCCAGCCCAGAACAAACTAGCCAGTTCCGTGAGCAGCTGCTCCAAGGTTTGTCTTGGGGCGATGCCAAGCAAGCATTGTACGAGCTAGTTGAATCTGAAATAGGCCCAATGCGTGAAAAATATAATGAAATTATTGCCCGTCCGGATTACATAGAAGATGTTTTACTAGAAGGTGCTCGTAAGGCTCGCCAAATTGCCACGCCCTTTATGGAACAAATTCGTGAGGCAGTAGGGCTGGTTAATTTTACGCAGGTAGCAAACACCACAAGTGCTGCACAAGCTAAAAGGCCTGCTGGTCAACAACCAAGGTTTGTCAGTTTTCGTGATGGCAACGTGTTTCGTTTCAGGTTGTTAGACGAGCAAGGCAAGGAGTTATTGCTATCAAACGAGTTTGACGACCCCAAACAAGCAGGCTATTTAATGCGCATTTTGCAGCAAGGGCTAGATCAGCAGTGGTTATCGGTTACAGATAACACTGCAGCTATTAGCATTGAGGGTATACAAGTTTGCAGCTTTCCTGCTAGTTTGGTGGCAGAAGTCGAGGCTGCTCTAAATTTAATTGCCAGTTCGCATAGTTAGCGAAACACGCTTGCGGGTAGTGTCTACCTCTATAACCTCTACTTTAATAATCTGCCCTACACGGACTACATCGCGTGGATCTTTGACGAAATGAGATGCCATTTGTGAAATGTGAACTAGTCCGTCTTGGCCCACGCCAATGTCTACGAAAGCCCCAAAGTTGGCAACGTTGGTTACAACGCCTTCAAGCTGCATACCTTCATTAAGGTCAGATATGGTTTTTACGCCCTCAGCAAAACTGGCGGTTTTGAACTCGGGCCTTGGGTCGCGACCTGGCTTTTCTAGCTCCTTAAGAATATCTTTAACCGTGGGCACACCAAACTTGTCATCTGTAAACTGTTCCGGAGATATGTTTTTAAGATGCTCAGGGTTTCGAGTTATAGAGGCTGCATCGCAACCAACAAACTCTAATATTTTATTAGCTACGCCGTAGGCTTCTGGGTGCACTGCAGATGCGTCTAAAGGGTTGTCGCCATTATTTATACGCAGAAAACCGGCTGCCTGCTCAAACGCCTTGGGCCCGAATCTTGGTACATGCAAAAGGCTTTTACGGGTTTTGAACATGCCATTTTGCTCGCGCCATTCAACAATATTGCGGGCAACAGTACTGTTCAGACCAGAAACATGACCTAGAAGTTCGGCCGAGGCGGTATTAACATCAACACCTACAGCGTTTACACAATCTTCAATAACCACATCAAGGGAATTAGCTAGCTGTCGCTGGTTAACATCGTGTTGATACTGTCCAACCCCTATGGCCCTAGGTTCAATTTTAACAAGCTCTGCTAAAGGGTCTTGTAAACGTCGAGCTATAGATACTGCACCGCGCAAACTGACATCCATATTTGGTAGCTCTTTCGCAGCCTGCTCAGATGCAGAGTACACAGACGCTCCAGCCTCAGATACAGTTACGTGACGAATGTTCAGTTTTGGGTTTTGTTGTGCTAATTGGCTAACCAATGATTGAGTTTCGCGCGATGCTGTACCGTTACCAATAGCAACCAGCTTTATATCGTGCTTTTCAAGTATGGATTTCAGGGTAGATAAACTGCCTGCGACGTCTTTTTTGGGTTCAAAAGGGAAAATAGTTGCAGTTTCTAGCACTTTTCCCGTAGAGTCTATGGCAGCCACCTTTACGCCTGTACGTATACCTGGGTCTAGTCCTAAAACTGCTTTAGAACCAGCTGGTGCAGATAACAGTAAATCTTTAAGGTTGTTGGCAAAAACCTTTATTGCTTCGGTTTCGGCCGTTTCGCGCAAACGTGTAATAAACTCTGTTTCCAGGCTGGTAAGCAATTTAACACGCCAAGTCCAACGACAAACATCGGCAAGCCATGCAGACTGTGGGCTTGCTTTGGCAGAAAAGTTAGCTTTTACGCGCAGAAAGTTGGCAATGTGTTTAACAAAAGGGTGTGGGGTAAGGTCTTCCGATTCCGGGTCAAGTGCAATTTTTAAAGAAAGAAAACCTTGCTGCCTACCTCGTAGAAGTGCTAGAACTCTGTGCGATGGCAGGTTCTTAAGAGGTTCCATGTAGTTGAACCAGTCACGAAAGTTGGCTCCCGCCTGCTCCTGGCCAGATACAACAGAGCTATATATGTAACCTCGTTGCCACAGTTTGTCTCTTAAACTGGCAATAAGATCGGCGTTATCAGCATATAGTTCAGACAAAATGTCGCGAGCACCGTTGAGGGCGGCGCGAGCATCACTAAATGGGGTGTCGGCTTTTGAATACTTGGCGGCAATTTCTATAGGATCTTGCTGATGGTTAAGAAGTATTTCTTTAACTAGTTTATCTAAACCGGCCTCCCTTGCTATTTGTGCGCGAGTGCGACGTTTTGGGCGAAAAGGGGCGTATAGGTCTTCTATGCGCTGCTTGGTGTCAGCTTCGTTAATTTGTGCGGCAAGAGCCTCGTTAAGCTTACCTTGCTCGTTTATGCTAGCTAAAACTGCTAATCTGCGTTCTTCTAGATCGCGCAAGTATCTAAGACGATGCTCAAGCTCACGCAGAACAGTATCATCAAGCCCCCCAGTAGCTTCTTTGCGGTAACGTGCAATAAAGGGTACGGTAGCACCCTCGTCAAGCAAACCAATTGCAGCCTTTATTTGTCCAGGCTTTACTGTCAGCTCTTTAGCTAATGTGACAATAATGCGCTGGTTATCTATGCCTTCGGGGATACTAATAGTTGATTCTTGCTTCATAATTATCTGTAGAAAGTACAATGTACCGGCGTCTCAAAAAGGTGTTGTGAGAGCACCAAGCATTTAAAAGAGTATCTATGCTATTACAAAATCTGTCTGAGGTTTTTTCCGAAAATGGCCCATTGGCCAAAGCAGCTCCCGATTTTAAACCACGTCAGGCACAGCTTGAGCTGGCTCAGGCTGTAGAGGAAGCCATATTAACCCGTGGCACTCTTATAGCTGAAGCCGGCACAGGTACAGGTAAAACATGGGCCTACATGGTGCCTAGCCTTATAAATGACGCTAAAGTGCTTATTTCAACGGGCACACGCACTTTACAAGACCAACTATTTAATCGTGATATTCCGCACCTTATTAAAGCAATGCAAATATCTGTAAATGTTGCATTACTTAAAGGTCGTGCCAACTATGTTTGTCATTTGCACCTACAAAGGCTCATGGGTGAAGGGCAAACTTTTAAATCCCGCAAAGACATAACCTACCTGCGCGAAATAAAAGTTTTTGCAGAAAGGTCTAATACCGGAGACAAGTCGGAGTTAACCACAGTTCCCGAAACAGCAGATATATGGAGCCGGGTTACATCCACTCGTGAAAACTGCCTTGGGCAAGAATGCCCGCACGTTCGCGACTGTTTCGTGTATAAAGCTCGCAGACGCGCACAAGAAGCAGATGTTGTTGTTATAAACCATGCATTGTTTATGGCCGATCTAGCTTTGCGTACCGATGGTGTTACCGACCTTCTTCCCGATGCCGATGTAGTAGTTTTCGACGAGGCTCATCAGTTGCCAGATGTAGCAACCCGCTTTCTTGGTTCTAGTGTTTCTTCATACCAGCTTCTAGATTTATGCAAAAATGCTGAAGTCCAAGGTATGGCGCAGGCTCGTGAGGCAGCTTCATGGTCTGAGCTTGCTACCAACCTTGACACCGCGGTTAAAGAATTACGCCTTCAGGTTTCCAGTTTTATTAAAACTTCTGGTGGTAGGGTAACCTACCAAGAAATACCGTCTCCTGACAAATTTGACGAAGCATATAACAAACTTATTTATAGGCTAGATAGGCTAACCCAAGCCCTTGAGTCGGTTAATATGGTGTCTCCGGAACTGGCTTCATTAGCGGCAGATTCAAAAGCAATTTTGCATAGGTGTTTGCTATGGTCGCAACCAGACAGGCAGGGTAACTGGAATTACGGTATAGAAAATACCTATGAAAATGCTCAGGCGGTGCGCTGGCTAGAACTATCAGCCAATTTTATGCGTATACACAGAGCTCCATTATCGGTTGCCAACATATTCAGTAGTCAGCGCCCATCAGAACAAGCTTGGGTTTTTACTTCTGCAACTCTATCTGTACGCGGCAATTTTCAGCATTTCAGCAGCCAAATGGGTATGGAAAATGCTAGAACAGAATGCTGGGAGGCTCCTTTTGACTACACTAATCAGGCCATGCTGTATGTACCCAATAACCTGCCTCTACCAAGCAGCCGTAACTTCAATGTAGAGTTTGTTAATACACTGCTGCCTCTTATTAAAGAATCGTCAGGTGGGGTCATGGTTTTATGCACCACGCTAAGAGCGGTAGATTCCATATCAGAATTGTTAGCAGAGCTGCTCAGTGAGCAAGATATAAAGCGTGAGCTTTTGCGACAGGGTGATACCTCAAGAGGGGTGTTGTTAAACAAGTTCAGACAGCTGCAAAACGCCGTTCTTGTTGGTAGCACAAGTTTTTGGGAAGGTGTAGATATACCTGGTAATGCCTTATCCGTACTTGCTATAGATAAACTTCCATTTGCGCCGCCAGACGACCCTGTAATAGAAGCTCGTATAAGTGATTGCAAACGACGAGGTGGTAACCCTTTTATGGAATATCAAATTCCAGAGGCTGCTATTGCTTTAAAACAGGGCGCGGGCAGGCTTATAAGGTCGGAAACTGACAGAGGCCTGCTTATGGTGGGTGATACTAGGCTGGTAGACAAGCCTTATGGAAGGGTTTTATGGCGTGGTTTACCGCCATTTGCCCGGACCAGAGACCCGGGCGTGGCACTAGAATTTGTTAAAGCCAGTTAAGCGGGTTCCAGTAGTTTTTGGGCTGCTTGAAGCCGCGTGTGTGGTATTCGCTATTAGGGAAGTTTTGATCCATAACGCGTCGGGTATCGTCGCGAAGCTCGTCAAGGCCTAGCTTGTCGTACGAAAGCATCATTATGTACAAAGCTTTTTCGGCCGCCGGTACACCATCGAAATCAGATAGCACAACTTTTGCTCGGTTTACTGCGGCTACATAAGAGCCCCTTTCATAGTAGTACTGAGCAACGTGTGCTTCGTTCTCGGCAATGGTATTTACCAGCCATGCAACACGTTTTTTTGCATCGGGGGTGTAGCGACTATCGGGATATTGACGAATAAGCTCGTTGAATGCATCGTACGATTCACGCAGCCCTTTTGGGTCACGTTCGCTTGGGTCTTGCTTGGTTATACGAGAAAGCGCAGCACTAGGCGGTGTAAACGTTATAAGACCCTTTAAGTAAAGCATGTAGTCACTTCCAGGGTGATGCGGATATTGTTGCTGGAAACGGTCAATAGCCGCTAATGCACGTTCTGGTTCTTCATCTTTCCAGTTAACATATGCTTGGTCAATTAAAGCTTGTTGGGCATAGCCACCAAATGGGAACCTAGCCTCTATAGCTTCAAGGCGGTCGCGAGCAGCATTCCAGTTGCCTGCGTTCATTTCCTCACGGGCATCGGCGTACAGGCGTTCAGCGCCCCAGCCGGCGGTTTGATCGACCTCACCTTTGGTATTGCCACAGCCTGCTAAGAAACCAAGCAATGCAAATATTATTACCAGCCAGCATATAGCGCGCTGGTTTAAATACCGGTTAGGATTGAGTTCAGATAATGTCACTTACGAATCCTTAAAGTTAGCATTTATGCAGATTATATGATTAGTTGCCATGCATAAACCATATACAGACAACGCAATATTAACCCAACAGCAGCAGTGTGAATTCACACTTCCAGTTACTCAACGGCCCGAGCGTCTAGATAAAGTACTGTCAGCTCTTATGAATAACCACTCCAGAGCAAGAATTCAGGGGTGGATAGAAAGCGGTCATGTGTTGGTTAATAACAGTAAAGCACGGGTAAGACAAAAAGTTTTACCCGGTGATTATATTGTGGTTTTTCCACAGCCAGACAAGTCTGACATGGCTTTTAAACCAGAGCCTATACAGTTGGAGGTTATAGCAGAAACCAGCCAATGGATTGTAATAAACAAGCCAGCTGGCATGGTAACTCATCCCGGGGCTGGCAACTGGTCGGGCACTTTGTTAAATGGGTTAATACACAAATACCCAGAATTAACCGAATTGCCACGAGCCGGAATAGTGCATCGATTAGATAAAGACACATCAGGTCTTTTAGTGGTGGCTCGTACCCAGATGGCTCAAACAAGTCTTGTAAGGCAATTGCAAGAGCGTACGGTAGGAAGGGAATACAAGGCCTTGGTGCATGGTCGTCTTGAGGGCAGAGGAACGGTAGACCTTGAAATAGGCCGAGATAGACGTGTTGCGGTACGCATGACAACTAACAACCCTATAGCACCCAAAGAAGCGTTAACAAGCTTTGAAGTGCATACACCTAATGGTAGTTATATGGGAATACAAGCCAGTGAGGTTTTGTGCCGTCTACACACCGGGCGAACACACCAAATAAGAGTGCATATGGCAGCAATAGGGCACCCATTATTAGGCGATATTACCTATGGGGGTAAAACATTTAACATATGTAAACGTCAAATGTTGCATGCATGGCGCTTAAGCTTCCATGATATTGATAGCAATTCTGTTATGGAGTTTGAAGCCAGCACTCCGCAAGACTACGCTAACTTAAAATCAGAGTTATGGAACACGTAAATAGCTTTAATAAATTTGCCACGGTAAGCGGGCCAAGCTTTAAAGGCATAAACTATTTTTCTACAACCTCTTTGGGGGGTGTTAGCAAAAATGAGTACAGATCTTTCAACCTAGGCTTAAACACTGCTGATAATACTAACAATGTTAAGTCCAATCACTTAATACTGCGAAATGCTCTCCCTTCAGACCCTGTACTGCTACAGCAAGTTCATGGTAATGAAGTATTAGATCTAACAAAACACACAATATCTAGCTATGTTCACGACAACGCCACATTGCCACAGGCTGATGCAGCTGTAACAGCAACAAAAGGGCAGGTGCTTGCCATTCTTACCGCCGACTGCCTGCCGGTAGTAATTACAAATACAAGTGCAACCATAGTTGGCGTTGCACATGCAGGCTGGCGTGGCCTTTCATCGGGAGTATTGCAAAACACCTTGCAAGTAATGAAAAACAGCAGCTCTAACACAAATAGCCTATGGCAGGCCTGGATAGGTCCTTGCATACATACCGAATCATTTGAAGTTGGCAATGATGTATTAGAGGCATTTATAGATATAAACCCTTCATATAAGGGTTTTTTCGTACCTGGTGTTAATCGTGGTAAGTGGTATGCTGATCTTATCGGCTTGGCAAAAGAAATATTAGTTTCCGCCGGGGTATTGCAGGTTTATCACAGCCCATGGTGTACATATAAAAACAGCCATCTGTTTTATTCGTAAGA
>JAJYRX010000050.1 GCA_021793875.1 Pseudomonadota bacterium | reverse complement strand
AATGCCGGGCGCTCATACTCACGCAAGCGAATCTCATATAAGAAGTCGAGCTGATCTGGCTTGTGAACTTCTACTTCTATATATGCTCGCACCAGTTCCTCATCAAAGCTTGCCCTAGCTGGCCAACCTTCTTCTATAAGGCCCTGACTTAGGTGTCGCATAGCCCTTGTAACATCTTCACTAATGAACCTGCTGACAGAGTCCTTATCAGGATAATCGACAATGCCTGATAAACGCTTTTTCCATGTGCTTCTAGCCTGATTACCTTGTCTAGCCTGCAGCTGCTCTAGAGCTTTGTCTCTATGAGTTTCTATGGCCAAGGCACGCCACATGCCTATGGCAGATACCAACAAGATTACCGAGAATGGCAAGGCTGTTATTACTGTCATACTTTGTAGAGCCTGCAGCCCGCCAGCTAATAACAATATAGAGGCAACAACCCCCTCCAGTATGGCCCAAAAAGCTCTTTGCAACGCTGGCGTATTGGCAATACCACCTGCAGCCAAAGAGTCAATCACAAGCGATGCTGAGTCTGATGAGGTTACAAAAAATGTAACTATGAGAAGCACTGTAAGCGCAGATACAAAACTGGTAAGAGGCAATTTTTCTAACAGTTTAAATACTGCTATAGCATTATCATTTTGAACATAGCCTATTAGTGTTGTGTACCCTTCATTAATAATCATGTATATGGCTGTTTCACCAAACACTGAGAACCAGAAAAAGGTAAACAATGTAGGAACAAGCATTACACCAAACACAAATTGCCTAATAGTACGACCACGGCTTATTTTAGCTATGAACAAGCCAACAAAAGGCGCCCATGCAATAGTCCAGCCAAATATAAATAACGTCCAGTTACCTATCCAGTCACTGCGTGAGTATGCCTGCAAGTTAAATGTGCGTTCTACAATGTTGTTAAGGTATGCACCTGTATTTTGTAGAAATGTTTCTAATATGAATAGCGTTGGCCCCATGGTAAATACAAATATCATTAGGGCAGTGGCCAAAAACATATTAAGTAGAGAAAGGTTTTTTACACCCTTATCTAGACCAGCAACCACAGA
The DNA here is from genome assembly GCA_021793875.1 of Pseudomonadota bacterium. Lineage (GTDB taxonomy): Bacteria > Pseudomonadota > Gammaproteobacteria > Burkholderiales > Burkholderiaceae_B > JAJYRX01. Next base: position 8,006 of record JAJYRX010000050.1, on the reverse strand, counting down.
GAACAATGCTAATCCAGTAATTACAGCAATAGCAATGACCTGCACCGAATGACTAATTGGTATAGACGGCCACAAATAATTAAGACCACTGTTTATCTGTGTTACAGAAAGGCCTAGGGTGGTAGCTAACCCAAACATTGTGCCCAGTATGGCCACTATATCGACGGTGTGACCTATAGGACCATGTATTCGCTTGCCTATAAGCGGATACAGGGCTGAGCGCATTGACAGTGGCAACCCGTGGCGAAAAGAAAAATAAGCTAGAACCAGACCAACTAAGCCATATATGGCCCATATATGAAAGCCCCAATGAAAGAAAGCTATTTGCATAGCTTGCTTGGCTGCATCTACAGTTTGAGCCGTGCCAGCCGGTGGCTCAGCATAATGCAACACGGGTTCAGCCACACCAAAAAATAGTAGCGCAATACCGTACCCAGCCGAAAACAGCATAGCAAACCAGGACGGAAAACTATATTGCGGCTCAGCATGTTCTGGCCCCAGCTTTATATTGCCCCATTTGCTTATAGCGACAAGGGTTATAAAAACTAGGAATGCAGCAACGGCCAGCATATAAAACCAGCCAAATGTGCGGGTGACGTAAGACAGACTACTTGAAAACACCTGCCCTGCTAAGTCTGGATTGCTTATAGTGCCTACCACAAGCAGGAAAATAATTATTACCGATGGCACAAATACCGGTATAAGAATTGTGGATTTCCAGTTACGTTTCTCTTGTTTTTGTGACATTACCTTCCAGATATTTAAAAACACAAAAACAGTATAACTAGCCTGGACTTACCTTTTTTGGGTGTTTACCATTAGAATTGTTAATAAATGTATTTAAGCTGTTATTATTAGAATATACTATACGTATGCCAAAACAACTGTTAAATTGAGCAGTGTATTAAGAGCTAGGGCAACCCCTCTCACCAACCTGCACCCAAGCAAGGTAGCCAATTAATATGGCTTAAAAAATAATAAATGGGAATACATTAAAACTCGCTTATTGCGGGTTTTTTTATGGGCGCTTACTAACAACTTGCTAGCTCGGCATAGTGCCAAAGAGTTAAACGCAGTAAGCGTACTTAGATGAGAGTGGGCGGAAGAATAATTAGCATGGCGGACAGAGAGGGATTCGAACCCTCGATACGCTATGAACGTATACACGCTTTCCAGGCGTGCGCCTTCAACCACTCGGCCACCTGTCCTACTTATGTGTGCTAAACAAAGTGAAGCATTATAAGCTATTTAACAATATTATGCTGCAAACTACTTTCCATATTGAAGCATGCGCTCAACATACCTTGCTATTAAGTCTACTTCAAGGTTTACTTTTTGGCCTTCCTCGAGATTTTTTAAAGTAGTCACCTGCAATGTATGAGGTATAAGGTTTATGCTTACCTTACAACCATTGGCATTGTCTGTGACGCTGTTAACAGTAAGACTTACACCGTTAACAGTAACTGATCCTTTATACGCCATAAAACGAGCTAATTCAGGCGGAACCTGAATTTTAAGCTCCCAGGACTCGCCCACCTGAACAAAACTGGTTACAACCCCCAAGCCATCAACGTGGCCAGACACCATATGGCCATCTAGAGTATCACCCAAACGCATGGAGTGCTCAAGGTTCACCTGACCCGTTACGCCTAAACCAGTAGTACGATTTAAACTTTCCCTAGACACATCTACTGTGAATGCATCTATGTCTCCCTTGCGCGCCATGCTTGTAACAGTCATACATGCGCCTTGTATTGCTATTGAATCACCAACTTTTGTATCTGATCGCAGAAAATCTTTGGCATGTATTAATAGCTGTACCCCGCTATCATAGGCGCTATGCTCCACAGCGGGCTTTACTTCAACTATATTGCCAACGGCGGTAACAATTCCGGTAAACATTATATAAACCAATATAAATTTGTTAGTTAAACCCTGAGGGCGCAGAACTAACGGTTTTTATTAGCTTGCTCCAGTGTGAAACATGGCGCAGCGTAAGACGCAAATCGTCAGCTATCTGGCTGACATCGGTATATTCAAAATGTTGTGCCTGAGCCAACGAAGTCACTGGGTTCATGCTTGCCATAGGCAGGCCTTGGCCAAGCATTTTTGGCGCCATGTATAGTAGTAACTCATCGACACATTCGGCCTCAAGAAAAGCACCGCTTAAACGCGCCCCAGCCTCTACGTGCACTTCGTTAACGTCTCTTTTAGCCATCCACTCGAGCACTGCGTTCAAATCAACACGATTTCCTTTTTTAGGCAAAACTATGACTTCAACATTTTGATCTGCAAGGCGTTTTGCCTTTTCTGTGTCTTCTCTACATGTAAACAGCCACACTGGCTGACCGTCAAATATTCTGGATGATTCAGGTGTATTTAAATAAGTGTCTACAATTGCCCTAACAGGCTGTCGTGGAGTTTGTATATCTCTAACATTAAGCAAAGGGTTGTCTGCAGCCACAGTACCAAGACCTGTTAAAACCACGCAGCTTCTAGCACGCCAATGCTGACCATCACCACGAGCCGCTGTACCTGTAATCCATTTTGATTCACCATCTGGTAGGGCAATATAGCCGTCTAAGGAAGAAGCTATTTTCAACCATACCCAAGGTCTATTACGAGCCATGCGCGACACAAAACCTGGGTTTATAGCCAAGGCTTTTTCTACGCCTATCCCAAATGTTACTTTTATACCTGCTTTTTTCAGGGCAAGAAGACCTTTACCTGCCACCTTAGGGTTAGGGTCTAGCATAGCCACCACGACCCGTTCTGGCTTTGCCGCAATAATAGCATCAGTGCATGGCGGGGTACGCCCATGATGGCTGCATGGTTCAAGTGACACGTACATAGTTGAACCTGATACATCACGCCCATATTGTTGCGCATTTTTTAATGCAGCTATTTCAGCGTGATCACCGCCAGCAACCTGAGTTGCACCAGAGCCTAAAACCTGACCATCACGCACAATTATGCACCCTACCCTTGGGTTAGGAGCAGTGCTGTAGAGAGCTGTCTGTGCCATGGCAAAAGCCTGACCCATCCAGTACAAATCTGCGTCATTCACGTTATTGCACTCTACTCTTTAGGATTTTGCATTTCTTGGATTGCATTAATGAATTCGCCTATATCTTCGAAGCTTTTATATACCGAAGAAAAGCGTATATAGGCTACCTGATCAAGCTTCATTAGCTCATTCATTACCAGTTCGCCTATATAACGCGACTGAACCTCGCGCTGCCCGCTATGAAGCACCTTTTGCTGTATACGTGCTACCGCGGCGTCTACATCTTCAGTATTAACCTGACGTTTACGTAACGCAAGCGCCATACTACTGCGTACTTTTTCAGGATTAAATTCGGACCTTGTTCCGTTGCGCTTTACCACAGCAGGCATTTGTAAGTCTATGCGCTCATAAGTAGTAAAGCGCCTGTCGCAATCTAGGCACCTACGACGACGCCTTATAGTATCGCCCTCTTCAGATACTCTTGAGTCTAGTACCTGTGTTTCAGGGTGCATGCAGAACGGGCATTTCATAGGTTACTTATACACTGGAAATTTGGCTGTTAATGCATTAACCCGCTCACGAACAGAAGCAATATTTGCCCCGTCGCTAGGGTTGTCTAGCACATCAGCTATAAGGTTACCGGTAAGCTCTGCTTCAGCTTCTTTAAAACCTCTTGTAGTCATAGCAGGGCTACCAAGTCTTATACCACTTGTAACAAAAGGACTTTCCGGATCATTAGGTATGGCGTTTTTGTTTACAGTTATATGAGCGCGTCCTAGAGCATCTTCAGCATCTTTACCAGTTATACCCTTGGCCCGCAGATCGACCAACATTACATGGCTTTCTGTTCTGCCTGAGACTATACGCAAACCACGCTTAACAAGCGTGCGAGCCAAAACATCGGCATTCTTGAGCACCTGTGTCTGGTATTCTTTAAAAGAAGGATCAAGAGCTTCTTTGAACGCTACAGCCTTAGCAGCAATAACATGCATTAATGGGCCGCCCTGAATACCTGGGAAAATAGCTGAGTTAATGGCTTTTTCATGCTCGGCTTTCATCATTATTACGCCTCCTCGTGGACCACGCAATGACTTATGAGTGGTTGAGGTTACAAAGTCAGCATGAGGTACGGGGTTAGGGTACACACCCCCAGCTACTAATCCGGCGTAGTGAGCGATGTCAACCATAAACAGAGCGCCATTATCGTGCGCTATTCGCGCCATACGCTCAAAGTCTATATGCAACGCATATGCTGACGCTCCGCCCACAACAAGCTTGGGTTTGTGCTTTTTAGCCAGTTCTTCAATTGCGTCGTAGTCAATGGCTTCATTTTGATCAAGACCATATGAGACAAAGTTATAGAGTTTGCCTGAAGCATTAACCGGAGAACCGTGTGTAAGATGGCCACCTTCAGCAAGGCTCATACCTAAAACGGTATCACCTGGCTTAAGGACCGCCATATATACACCCTGGTTAGCTTGCGAGCCCGAGTTTGGCTGCACGTTTGCGGCTTCTGCGCCAAACAGCTTTTTTAGGCGATCTATAGCAAGTTGTTCTATAACATCAACATGCTCACAACCCCCATAATAACGACGCCCAGGGTAGCCCTCAGCGTATTTATTGGTTAGCTGAGTGCCTTGTGCCTGCATAACAGCAGGGCTAGCATAGTTTTCAGATGCAATTAGCTCGATGTGCTGTTCTTGGCGAAGATTTTCCTTTTCGATTGCGGCCCAAACTTCGGCATCAGCTTTATCAAGAGTATGTGAGCGGTCAAACATGAAGCGTTCCTGAGTAAATGACGAATAAAAATTAAACTAAACGAGGGTTTAATGTACACAAACCCGTTATTGAATCTTGAGCAAGAATATGCCCTTGAATTGCTTCTAAAACTTGTGCGCCAGTAAACTTACCGGATACTGGCACTTTGTCTATATCGAGGGCATAAACCGTAAATACATAGCGATGAACAATTGAGTCGTTCCATGGTGGGCATGGGCCATCATAGCCAAAGTAATCACCGTTCATATCACGATCTGAGGCAAACCAGCCAGTGTAATCATTAAGACCCTGACGCGTATTGTTCAGTGAATTAGGGCCGGCTTTACCTCGTGGGGTAATACCATCTGAGTAAGCACCTTCATCTATAGATGTACATGATGCTGGTAAGTCTATAAGCACCCAATGATAAAAGGTTGTGCGCGGTAAGTCTGATGGTATTTCACGACCTTCCTGATTGACATCGTCTGGCTTGCTAGGGACATCCGGATCATGGCAGATTACCACAAAAGACTTTGTCCCTTCAGGCGCTCCTGACCACTCAAGATGAGGGTTTTTATTACCGGCCAAAGCGACCTTGCTGGTTGGGTCTATACGGCAGAATGAATTGCTTTCAGGTATGTTTGCCTGATCTTGGAATGAATCACTGGTTAACTTCATGAGTATCTCCGTTAAACAGGTGCTAAGACGTTAATGTTACCTTAGCAAACCTACGTTTACCTACCTGCAAGATGTAAGTTCCAGCCTCGAGACGTAAAGCCTTGTCTTCTACGCGAGCCCCATCAACTCTAACCCCCCCCTGTTCTACGTTACGCTGCGCTTCGGAAGCAGAGCTTACAAGCTGTGCCTCTCTTAATACGCTTAACAAACGGGCCGGCGCACCGCCTATAGTTATATCTGGGATATTTTGGGGAAGCTCTCCGTCGCGAAACTGTGAATTAAACTGCTCAAGAGCCATGTCAGCAGCTTTTTTATTATGAAAACGCGCAACTATTTCCTGAGCAAGCATTACTTTGACATCTCGAGGATTAAGGCCTTCTTTTGTCTGTTGCAATAAAGAATTTATTTCTTGCATACTTTTATGTGACAGCAGTTCAAAATAACGCCACATGAGACTATCGGATATAGACATAACCTTACCAAACATGGAGTTGGCATCTTCGGTTATACCTATGTAGTTACCCTTAGACTTGCTCATTTTTTCATGACCATCAGTGCCTTCTAATAAAGGCATGGTCAGAACACACTGTGGCTGCTGGCCATACTCTTTCTGTAATTCACGACCAACCAGAAGGTTAAACTTCTGGTCGGTGCCACCTAGTTCTAGGTCGGCTTTCAGCTCTACAGAATCGTACCCTTGCAAAAGCGGGTATATAAACTCGTGTATGGATATAGGCTGGCCAGCACTAAAGCGACGTGTGAAGTCGTCACGCTCAATTATTTGCGCAACGGTGTAACGAGAAGCCAACTGTATTAACCCTCTAGTGCCAAGTTGATCGCACCATTTGGAGTTGTACTGTATTTCCGTTTTTGAAGGATCCAGTACCATACTAGCCTGTTCGTAATATGTTTTGGCATTTTCCTGTATTTGTTCTGCAGTGAGCGGCGGTCGTGTTGTGTTGCGCCCACTAGGGTCACCTATAAGTGCTGTGAAATCGCCAATAAGGAAAATTACTGTATGACCCATATCTTGCAGCTGCCGCATTTTATTTAACACTACAGTATGACCAAGGTGTATGTCCGGAGCAGTTGGATCCAAACCAAGCTTGATGCGCAATGGCTGCCCACTTGCATAGCTTTTTTCCAGTTTTGCACTAAGCTCAGCTTCTACTAGAAGCTCATCACAACCGCGTTTAATTGTTTCTAGATCGGACTTAACTTGACTGGAAAAAGATGCTGAAGAATCTGACATGATATGAATTTTAAAGTTATACAGGATAAATGCGTAACAAAGGCTCGAAAAACCTAACAATTTAGGGTAGTATATTGACCTAAGCAGATGTTAAACAAAGTATTTTAACAGAGGCAACATGCCTTAATGCTTGCTATTTAATTAACAAAAACACCCGGCAGTTGGCGTGCCACAATGTATTTTAACCCTTTACGCCATCTGCTTGACACCCCCAGGCTATTACTCACATGCATACTAACGGGACAAGCACACAGCTCTCATACCGGGAATTATTAAAAGCACGTCAAAAAAACCGCCATCTACTTCGCAATGGTGTTGTAATGGTATCACTAGCACTGTTTGCCACGGCAGGCGCCTTGGCAGTAGTGAAACCATCTGACGCGCCTATTACATATCAAGCCAGAACCACACTAGAACTACCTAACCCTTTTCCTGAGCCTTTGGGTCAACAGGAATCAAGCAACGCACCTTTCATTACTGAAACTCACATACGCAGCGGTGACACACTAGCAGTAATATTACAAAGGCTAGGCGTACATGCCGATGGTCTGCAAAGCTTTCTGGTCCAAAATCAAGATGCCAGATCTATATACAAGCTTTACCCGGGTCGTTCTGTACAAGCTGCTTCTGACCAAGAAGGAAACTTGGTATGGATGCGCTACAACCATACTCCAACCACCACAGAAAGTGGCGAAACGGTTGCAAAATGGCTTGAGGTACGCCCCGATGGCTTAGGGAGCTTTACAGCCACAGAGCATGTCAGCGCAGCAGAGGTACAGGTTAAAGCAGCTGAGGGTCATATAGTTAGCTCACTGTTCGGAGCCACTGACAGAGCCGGTATACCCGACTCCATAACCATGCAAATGGCAAACATACTGGGCAGTAAAATTGACTTTATGCGTGACCTACGCCAGGGTGACTCATTCAGAGTTATCTATGAAAGCCACTCCCATGAAGGACGCGAAAGCTCAGCTGGCCGAATACTTGCTGTAGAGTTTAGCAACAAAGGTAAAAACCATAACGCAATATGGTTTGAACCTTCTGATAGTAAAGGTGGATACTACGATCTTGATGGCCGCAGCCTAAAGGGAGCTTTTCTACGGTCAGCTATACAGTTTACGCGTATTAGCTCAACCTTTGGTATGCGTAAGCATCCTATACACGGGAACTGGACTGGTCACAAGGGTGTAGATTACGCAGCCCCCACCGGAACACCTATTCACGCAACCGCAGACGGCACAATAGAGTTCATAGGTCAGCAGCGTGGCTACGGCAATGTAATAATCGTTAAACATCACGACAACTACACAA
>JAJYRX010000049.1 GCA_021793875.1 Pseudomonadota bacterium | reverse complement strand
CCCTAGAAAATCAAGACATACAGGCAACCTTAAGTGCATTAACCGCCCAGACTGTATGCAACGCTATAAACAAGCATGCACCTAATACAAAAAAATTGATAGTCTGCGGTGGTGGCTCTATGAATGAACACTTAATGAGCCAAATAGAGATCAGGCTTGATAGCAATTGCAAACTCACTACAAGTGCATCTTATGGCGTAGATACCCAGCATGTTGAAGCACTTGCTTTTGCTTGGCTGGCCTATGCTTGGGATACCAAGCAAGCAGCAAACCTGCCTGAAGTTACTGGTGCCAATGGACCAAGAATACTAGGCTGTAAGTACCCGGCATAAAGCCGGGAGTTTAACTATGGTGAAAACGACGAACCGCAACCACAAGTAGAGTTTGCATTAGGGTTACGTATTACAAACTGCGCACCCTCAAGATCATCTTTGAAATCTATCTCGGCACCGACAAGATACTGGAAGCTCATAGGGTCTATAAGCAGTTGCACACCAGACTTATCTATAGTGGTGTCATCGTCGTTTACTTCCTCATCGAAGGTAAAGCCATATTGAAAACCAGAGCAGCCCCCTCCTTGAACAAAAACCCTGAGTTTAAGATCGGGATTGCCCTCTTCGGTTAGCAGCTCTTTAACTTTAGCTGCCGCTGCATCTGTAAACAGAAGTGGTGCTGGCGGTGCCTGCAAATCAACTGTTTCGGTAATAGTAGTCATGTTAGCTCCTGATGACCTTAAATTGACTGTTGTCAATTCTTATAGCATAAAGCCTATTGTACAAAATGCAAGACTTTTACTTAAGGAAGCAATGCTATTGATTGCAACCCAGCCGTTTCAGGCAGCCCAAACATAAGATTCATGTTTTGCACAGCTTGCCCTGATGCACCCTTCACAAGGTTGTCTTGTGCAACCAAAATAACTAAACGAGTATTATTGCCTGGCCTATGAACTGCAATGCGTAAAGCATTAGAACCTCTAACCGACCTGGTTTCCGGACTGCTACCTTGTGGCATTACATCTATAAATGCTTCATTTGCGTAAAACCTTTCAAAAAGGTCTTGCACATTAGTATCAAGAGCATCTTTTGATAGGTCTACATATATGGTAGATAGCATGCCACGAATCATGGGTACCAAATGCGGCATGAATAAAACATCATATTCCTGACCAGATATTTTTGAAATTTGCTCGGATATTTCAGGATTATGCCTGTGGCCCGTAACGCCATAGGCCTTAAAATTATCGCTAGCCTCCCCAAACAATGTACCAACAGATGCTTTGCGCCCAGCTCCTGATACACCAGACTTACAGTCGGCAATTATTTGAGTATTTTTACATAGAAGACTACTTTTTAATAAAGGGGCCAAGCCGAGCAACACAGTGGTTGGATAACAGCCCGGATTAGCTATAACACGAGCCCGTTTGATTGACTCACGGTTTATTTCTGTTAAGCCATAAACTGCCTCGCTTAGTATGTTGGGGCATGAGTGCTCTATACCATACCACTGGCTAAATGTTTGAGTATTTTGCAGACGGAAATCTGCCGCTAGATCTATGATGCGCACATTATTTTCCAGAAGATGACTAGCCTCATTCATGGCTACACCATGTGGAGTGGCAAAAAACACAACATCACATTCCTCTAAAGGAGCTTCGTCTGGAGTCTGAAATTCAAGGTTAGTATGGCCTCTAAGATTGGGAAACATATCAGCAACCTTGCTGCCGGCTTCGCTGCGAGACGTTATGCTTCTCAATTTAACATTCGGATGTAAGGCCAACAGGCGTAAAAGCTCGACACCGGTATACCCAGTTCCACCAACTATACCTACATTTATCAAAGATTTTTGTGTATTACTCATTACAACCTCAAACTCAGCGCGCAGCTACTATGTCATATTGTTCAGATTATCAGCAGCAGCGTATTCATACAAGCACAACCACTATGCCACCATAGCCAAAAACAACAAACCCCGGACATGCCGGGGTTTGTAATGCAGTACAACAGGCAATGTGCCCGGCAAGAATTAACGCTTACTGAACTGCTTGCGTCGGCGTGCTTTATGCAGACCAACTTTTTTACGCTCAACTGAACGTGCATCACGAGTTACTAGACCTGCCTGACGAAGCTGCGCCTTGAGCGTTTCGTCGTAGTCTATAAGCGCACGTGTAATACCATGCCTTACTGCTCCAGCCTGCCCACTTTCACCGCCACCATCGACATTTATGTGAAAGTCAAATGACTCCAGATGGTCTGTTACAACCAAAGGCTGCCGCACTATCATGCGACCGGTTTCACGTGCAAAATATTCGTCTACAGGCTTACCATTAACAACGATTTTACCTGTCCCTTTTTTAAGGAACACACGCGCCACAGAGGTTTTGCGACGACCAGTTCCATAATTCCAATTACCAATCATGACCTGTCCTTAGATTTCCAGCGTTTGTGGTTGCTGGGCTGCGTGAGGGTGCTCGGCGCCCGCATAGACCTTAAGCTTCTTGGCCATTGCATAACCCAGTGGGCCTTTAGGAAGCATTCCTTTTACGGCTTTCTCAAGAGCACGACCAGGAAAGCGCTGCTGCATTCTTTCGAAGTTGGTTTCTTTAATACCACCTGGATAGCCAGTGTGATGGTAATAAGTACGATTAACAGCTTTTTTACCGGTAACTACTAAATCGGCAGCATTAATAACAACAATGTAATCGCCTGTGTCAACGTGCGGGGTATATTCTGGTTTGTGCTTACCACGCAGGCGGCGTGCGACTTCGCTGGCCACACGACCTAGGACCTTGCCCTTTGCGTCTATCACAAACCAATCACGCTTGACTTCATGCGGCTTGGCCACGAAGGTTTTCATGATGGGTTCCTAATAAGTATAAATAAAGCTAAGGTGCCAAGACGTTGTTAACTGCCCGTCCGTACACAATAGCTACAAAAAAGAACTAGACATTGTAATACATAAACAGCAAAACATTCAAGCTGAAGTAATAATTGAAAAAGGCCGCAATAAGCGGCCTTTATGCAATGGGTAGTTAACCTTATGTTAGGTTTTTAACCGCATGCTCTAGATAGCGATCGTAGAACCCTTCTGCGACACCAAACCATGGAACAACCTCATCGCGGAATGCCATGTAGTTGTCATGAATTTTCTTAAACATTTCATCTTTTTCGCAGAACTCTTTGTAGAGCTCGTTGGAAGCTTTAAACGATGCTTCCATGACCTCAGGCGAGAAACGTTTTAGCTCAGCACCACTGGCAATTAAACGACGTAATGCGGCAGCATTATGAGCATCGTATTTTGCTATAAGGTTAGGGCCAGCTGCACGACATGCTGTTTCGATAAGGCTTTGGTACTGCTTAGGTAAGTCGTTAAAAGCTTTATCGTTAACATACATTGAAACCTGGGCTGAACCTTCCCACCAACCTGGTGTGTAGTAGTACTTGGCCACTTTCTGAAGGCCAAGGGCTTCGTCATCTACAGGACCTACAAACTCAACGGCATCGAGCGTACCCTTTTCCAAGGATGGGTAGATATCACCCGGAGGAACTTGCTGAGGAATAACACCCATACGGGCCAGCACTTCACCTGCAAAACCAGCGGTACGCATTTTAAGACCTTTTAGGTCATCGGGCGTTTTGATTTCTTTACGATACCAACCACCCATTTGCGTTCCTGTATTACCAAAAGCAAATGGAACTATGTTACGCGGAGCAAAGAGCTCGCGCATTAGTTTAGTACCATCACCTTCGTACATCCAGGAAAACATTTGACGTGCATTAAGACCGAATGGTACTGCAGTATCAAAACAAAAGGCTGGATCTTTTCCGTAATAGTAATAAGAAGCGGTTTGACCGCATTCTACTGTACCGTCTCCAACTGCATCCATTACCTCGAAAGCTGGAACAATTTCTCCACCAGGATACAAGCGAATGCTGAAGTTGCCACCTGTAGCCTCTTCTATCATTTTGACGAACATTTGGGCTGTGCTGAAAAGGGGTGGCAGAGATGGCCCATATGAAGATGTCATCTTCCAACTAATTTTAGGGTTGTCTTGCGCGATTGCTGGCGCGGCCAACGTAGCGGTACCAGCTACGGCTCCCAACCCGGCTTTTTTCAAAAACGAACGACGCTGCATGAGGGGACTCCTGTGGGCGTACTTATGAAACTAGGCGCATACATGGTTGATAACCACAGCGCCATTGAACCTATTAGGGCAATTCTATTGCCAACAGCTAATGATAGCGTGTAAGCAATATTTTGTAACGATGGTGTATTCCCTAGGTGTTCCGAGCTATTGATCACTGACCTGCAATTGACATTTGTTCAATCAGAACTGAACCTGAGGTTGATGCACCGCGAGTAATAGTATCGGCACCAATTGCCACAATACCTTTAAACATTTCTGTAAGGTTACCCGCTATAGTAAATTCCTGTACAGGATAGGCTATTTCGCCATCTTCCACCCAGTAACCAAAAGCACCACGGGAATAGTCGCCCGTGACCATATTTATACCTTGACCCATTAGCTCAGTGACTAATAAACCTTTCCCCATTTTTTTTAGAATTGTATCTAAAGAATCTTCTGGACTGGTGAGCTTGGAGGATAGAGTTATATTATGAGCCCCGCCTGCATTACCCGTGGTTTTCATGCCTAGTTTACGTGCTGTATAACTAGATAGAAAATATGACTGTAAGTTGCCGTCAACAACTATATTTCTTTTGCTGGTTTTTACCCCCTCATTGTCAAATGAGGAACTTCCCATACCCTTTAATAAAAAAGGGTCTTCACTAATATTCACATGAGAACTAAATATATCGGTATTTATTGTGTCTAGTAAAAAGCTGGCCTTGCGATAAAGCGCACCGCCACTGGCAGCCCTAACAAAAGCACCAAGTAAACCTATAGCAAGTGGAGCCTCAAAAACCACAGGAAACTTACCAGTGCCCAATCTACGAGCCCCCATACGAGAAACTGCTCTTTGTGCAGCTACACGCCCTATTTCACCAGGCGTTTGTAGATCTGCACCTGACCGCGCCGAACTATACCAGTAATCTCGCTGCATATTTTCACCCTTACCCGCAATAGGCGACACAAACATGCTGTGTCTAGTATAAGGGTAGCCCGCCATAAAACCTTGCGAATTGGCAAGCACAAAATGACCCTCTGAAGTGTCTAGTGAAGCACCCTCTGAGTTATTTATGTTGGAATTGAATTCTAGAGCAGCCTGCTCAGCATTAAGAGCGATGTTTAAGGCATCTTCAGTGGTTATATCCCAAGGATGATACAAATCCAGGTCGGGAAACTCTGTAGCTAGTACACTTTTATCCGGAAGCGCAGCCGCTGGGTCGGACGCCGTGTATCTAGCAATATGCCACGCCGCCTCAACAGTTTCCTTTAAAGCCTTCTCGGAGAAGTCTGATGTTGAAGCGTTACCTCTACTACTGCCGTTGTATACGGTCACCGTTACACCGCGGTCTCGATTCTGCTCAACGGTGTCTGTATTCTGATTACGAACTGAAACCGAAAGACCACAACTTTCGGAAACCTCAACTACAGAATCACTTGCGCCTATACTAGCAGCATACTTCATTACTGTATGCGCTATATCGCGAAAAAACTCTTGATTCTTAGATATAGGTAAACGGGTAATAGATTTACTTGTCATTCAACTAGCTTTCCAATATAAGACGATAATAATAGCTAATAAAATCGATAAACTACAATGCCACTATGCATGAAATCGTACAAAACAGTTTAAACGCCGAAGGTAGACCAAATAAATCCCAACAAAAAAGGGATATACAAGCCTTAAGGGAGCTTGGTAAACAATTAATATCGCTACCTCGCGAACAATTAAATAAAATGGGCCTTCCTGCTGAACTATACGAGGCAATTATCCTGGCTCAGAATACCAGCGGACGTGAGGGACGCAAGAGGCAAATGTTGTACGTAGGCAAAGTTCTTAGAAAAATCGACTCCAAGCATATAAAGAGCCAGCTAGAAGCAAGACAGCACGGCTCCAAAGAAAATACAGCAAATATGCATAGGATTGAGTCGCTACGCGATCTGCTTATTAACGATGATAATGCACTTACAGAGTTCCTGGCTGAGTATCCTGATACAGACATACAGAAACTAAGGGCAACTATACGTGCGGCACGTTCTGAGAAACAGAAAAATGATGCTTTAGAACCAGATAGCAACAAGACACCACAGCGCAAACATTACCGTGCGCTTTACCAGATTCTTAAGGAAATAATGGAATCCATATGACCCAAGAAACGCTTGAATGTGTAGAAATTACTACTGGACCAGACCCAAAACACGCCATTATATGGATGCACGGCCTTGGTGCTGATGCCAATGACTTTGTGCCTATTGTTCCTGAGCTACCAATACAAGGGGCACCATCTATACGGTTTGTATTCCCGAACGCACCAATACAACCAGTCACTATAAACAATGGTATGGCCATGCGTTCATGGTACGACATTTCCACTGCCGACCTTGTTAGACGCGAAGATGAAAACGGAATAAGGCAATCTGAGCAGGCAATCAAAGCACTTGTCGCACGAGAAAATATTAGAGGCATACCAACAGAGAACATTGTGCTAGCCGGCTTTTCTCAAGGTTGTGCAATGGCTATACACACCGGTTTGCGTCTTAACGAAAAACTAGCAGGTATAGTCTGTCTTTCGGGTTATTTGCCATTGCTAGACAAGGTGGCTGACGAGTCTAGTTCGGCCAACCAAAGCACTCGTATATTTATGGCACATGGCACCATGGACCCTGTGGTGCCAATTGAAAGGGCTAAAGAGTCGTATAAGTGGTTAACTAACAATGGCTACCAGGTAACCTGGCAAGAATACCCCATGCCACACTCTGTATGTATGGAAGAAGTTACTGATATTGGTGCTTTCCTTGTGGAGGTCTTAAAAGCCTAGGGCTTTGCTGTTAACTCATCGTCTGAGTGTATCTGCAAGGCCTCAAGAAACCTTGAAACCATATTGTAAGTGGCGATAGTGGCTGTTAACTCTACTATTAATTTGTTGTTGAAGTGTTTACTAACTTCGTTAAAAATCGAGTCAGGAACTTGCACGTTTAGAGTCATAGCATCGGTATATGCTAATACTGCTCTCTCAACTTCATTAAAACTAGCAGAGGTTTGCCAACTATCAAGTTCATCTAATTGGGTCTGAGTTATGCCTTCTTTCAGTGCTATTGGTGCGTGCTGATCGGCCTCATACGAAGCGCGGTTTAAAATAGCAACTCGCATTATTACCATTTCACGGATATCACCAGGCAGTTCACTTTTTAGCCTTATACCAGTCAGGTGGTTTAACCAACCTTTGGCAACCTCTGGGCTGTGTAACAGCATCTGATAAAGTATTAAAACGCTACCTCGCTCTGCAACAATTTGCTCTGCAAGAGGTTTTATATCTGCTTGATGAAGATCGGCATAAGGCAAACGAGCCATTTATTACTTCCTTTTTACGTGTAGCACAATACAGACTGCTGAGTATGTGACTTTGTTTCTATGCCAGACGGCAAAACATCTTCAATGGTCTTAACTAATCGTCCGACTATTTCACTTATATCACTTGCTGTGCATATATATGGCGGTGCAAGTAGTATATGGTCACCTGAATAGCCGTCAGCGGTACCACCAGCAGGGTATATCATTATTCCATTTTCCATGCCCCTTGATTTTAAGCTGGCATGTACTTTCATTGTGGGATCAAGAGTCTGTTTGGTTGCCTTGTCTTTAACAAGCTCTATACCTACGAACAAACCTGTGCCCCGTATATCACCTACATTAGGATGATCACCTAAAGCTTGGTGGAGCTCATTTTTAAGCTGAGCCCCTCGATCACGTACATTTTGCAACAAGTTTTCTTGCTCTATATAGCGTTGTACCGCTAATGAAGCTGCGCATGCAGTTGCATGTGCCATATAAGTATGGCCATGCTGGAAATACCCGCTACCATTAACTATTGCTTGATAAATACGATCACTGACAAGAGTGGCGCCTATAGCCTGGTAACCCGCACCCAAACCCTTAGCCATGGCAAGTATGTCGGGGATTACATCAAACTCCGAACAAGCAAATAAATGTCCAGTGCGACCTGAACCCGCCATTACCTCGTCAAGTATAAGAAGCACCCCATGCTTGTCGCAAACCTCACGTACTGCTTTTAAATATCCCTTGGCCGGCATTAGAACGCCTGCTGTAGCGCCCCCCACCGTCTCTGCAACAAACGCTGCTACATTATCTGAACCTAACCTACTTATGGTTTCATCTAACTCTTTGGCTAGCCTGACTCCGTACTCCTCTTCTGTTTCGTGTGCACGCTGGTCGCGATACATATAGCACGGCGAAACATAATGAGCTGGAGCAAGCAACGGCAAAAACATTTCCCTGCGCCAAACGTTACCACCAACAGATAATGCACCAAGAGTGTTACCGTGGTAACTTTGTTTGCGCGCAATGAAAATGTGACGGTTGGGCTGACCTATTTCAACGAAATACTGGCGTGCGAGCTTCAGTGCCGTCTCGATTGCTTCAGATCCACCCGACAAAAAATATACATGATCCAAGTCACCGGGTGATCTCTGAGCTAAAAAACTGGCCAGATCTTCGGCTACCTGGGTTGTAAAAAATGACGAATGAACGTATGCAATGCTATCTAGCTGATCTTTTATAGCTTGGGTTACGATAGGATGCCCATGCCCAAGACAGGTAACTGCAGCTCCACCCGACGCGTCTATATAACCTTTGCCGTGCTGATCAAACACCTCTATCCCTCTGCCAATAATTGCCTGGCGAAGTGTGTTTTTTGGCTGACGATGAAAGACGTTAGTCATGATGATATCCATACAATTCAACAAGTGTTTCATCCATAATAACCAATTCAACAAACAAATCAATAGCACCACGTTTTTTACAAGTGTTGCACCATTTATTTGTTGTGCTTTTTACACACTCTTAATACACCTTTAAAATAAGTGGTCCAGATATAGGACTTGTTTTCATGACAAACACTAACAAACCTGTACCAGTAAGTATTGAACAATTAACCCAGCTCATTCAGGAGCGCTATAGATC
>JAJYRX010000048.1 GCA_021793875.1 Pseudomonadota bacterium | reverse complement strand
TATTCAGGCTGTTTTTCAATATGGATAAAACTATAGTTCACTATATATACGACCCCTTGTGTGGTTGGTGTTACGCGGCTTCACCCATAGTTAGTGTTATGCAGTCCAGGGGTGTAGATATCGAACTGCATGGCGGGGCCTTATGGGAACCAGCTACAAAGTTAGATAATGAAAAAGCTAGCTTTATACGCAATGCAGACGAGCGTATAGCTCAGCTCAGCGGCGTTACATTTGGCCATGCTTATCTTGAGGGTTTACTTAAAAATCCAGATACTGTCTTCTGGTCTCGCCCCACAGTGGCGGCTGTTATGGCCGCTAGTAATATTGAACCCAAGCTAGGTATCAATATGCTTTCAGCCATACAGCATGCTCACTATGTTCTTGGCTTGCGGGTTGTTAATCAGTCTGAACTTATATCTCTAGCAAATGAGTTGGGAATAAGCGAGTCTAAGTTTAAGCAGGCATTGAACGGCTTACCTCTTGATGACCATATACATAAAACTAGAGCTTTAATGCAAAAGTTTGGAGTTAGCGGCTTTCCAGCTTTTATTCGTCAAAGTGGTCCAGAGTTTTCTGTAATACAACATCAAAGGTATTACTCTAACCCAGAGGGCGTTTTGCAAGAGCTGTAGCTACAATTAGCTTAGGGTAGGTTCTCACTAACAATTATATTTGTCTGTGTTGGCTCTATTCCCGAGGTTGTGCTTAGGCCGTCTCTTAAGTTGGCAAATATGCGCACGGTATTAACAACAGTTTGATGGAGGTTCTGATTTAACAGTACGTCCATAGACCCATCTAGCAAAAGAGACCTTGTGTCTGGTGTAAGGCCGTGCCCTATAAGTATGGTGCTGTTCTGCCTATTGCAATCTTTTAACGCTTTTGCTATTCCTTCGGGCGCTCCCCCAATGCTATATATGCCAGCCAGGTCTGGATATAATGCAAGCAGGTCTTTGGTTTGCTTGTAGTTTGTTTCTGCGTCGTCGTGTCCTTCTCTTAAACCAACAAGATCAAGGCTGGGAAATTTTTCTTCCATTATGTGTTGGAATCCCATTTCTCTTTCTTCATGTCCACGGTAGTACCTGCTACCCGCAATCATGGCCACCTTACCACTATTGTTATTTATAAATCTGCCCATCAGTAGTCCCGCAGTCCTGCCAGCAGCCCTGTTATCCAGTCCAACATATGCTTTTCTAGCGGAGTTTGACAGGTCGGAAATTATTGTGACAGTGCTCACCCCTTGTTCTGCTAGCTGATTTACAGCTTCGCGCACAATAGGGTGCTCCAAAGCCATGAAGGCAATGCCATCATAATTTTTGCCTTCTTTTAAAAGGGTGCTGGCCAATTCCTCTGGGTTAAATCCATCTACATGTTTGCTACGGCAGTGTACGTTGTATCTGTCTAGCCTTTCATGAGCCGTGCTGGCATGATCACTCAGCATATTAAGATAGCGGTTCATGCCTGTCGGAAGTAAAAATAAGGCCTTAAATAAACTTGAGGAGGGTGTGCTATTAATTTCTAGTTCGGGCAGGTAGCCCAGTTCAAAGGCCACCCGTTTCACATGATGTGCAGTCGCGATGCGTACTCCGCGTCGATTGTTAAGTACTCTATCTACAGTTGCGGTGGAGACGCCGGCATGCTTAGCAATAGCTGCAATAGTTGGTCGTCCGGTATTTCTTGGTATGTATTTACTAGTAGTCATGTTACATCAAAACGCATCATTTTAATTGATTGACCCATCAGCATATTATAGTTAAAACAGCGCTATATATATTTTTTAATAACACCCAATACATCAATATCAATCATGGAGACATCATATGGTGGGTCTATTGCAAATTTTTTCCAAGAAATCTATAAGTGTGGCAATGTTTACCGCACTTTGTGCGGTAGGCACATCATCGGCCATATCTAAAACGCTAGAGTTGCGTTATGCACATATGAACTCGCCAAATAGCATTGCTGGAATACAGGCTCAGATGTTTGCCGACAAGGTTAAAGAATATACCGATGGTCAGGTGGTTATAAAGGTTTACCCATCATCACAGCTTGGAAAAATGCAGGAGATGGCTGAAGCCACATCTACAGGTGTAATTGCCATATCACATAATACGGCGGGAGGCACAGGGTCATTGCATGAGCCGTTTGCTGCGCTTGATACACCTTATATATACAGGGACGTAGATCATCTTATGAGGGTTACCGACAAGGACTCAGAGGTTATGCAGACTCTGAGTGAAGGCCTTATTAAGGATGCCGGTGTAAGGGCTTTATATGCCTATTACTTTGGCACTCGTAACCTTACAACTAATAAGGCGGTTTTTAAGCCTAAGGATTTATCTAGTCATAAAATACGAGCATTACCTTTCCCTATATATATGACAGCCGTTGAAGCATTGGGTGCAGTTCCTGTTCCTGTTGACTGGTCAGAGGTTCCTACCGCTTTGGCAACTGGTCAGGTGTCGGGCCAGGAAAACCCTGTAGATGTAGTTCTTTCTAGTAAGTTATATGAGTCACAGTCTCATTTAATTATGACAAACCACATTATTAACCCTCAAGTAATAATAATGAATGAAAGGGTTTGGCAAAAACTATCTGATGAACAAAAAGAAGCATTTGAAAAAGCAGCTGATGAGACTAGAACCAAGGCTACTGAAATGGTTAAGTCGCAAGAGGCAGAGCAGCTGGCTGAGCTCAAAGAACTAGGCATGAATGTCATTGATACAGATAATGGCTTAGATATTGATAGTTTTCGTGAGCGTGCAAAGGCTCTTGTGGATGAGCGTTTTAACGATAAGTTTGGTGAGATTTACAGCAACATAGCTGAAATTAATTAAAGCAGGGGTGCCCATGTCTTCTAGCCATCCCCAAACAAAGGGCAGGTTCGATCAGATGCTGATGCGTGCTTGTAATTTTATGGAGAGCATAGCAATTTTTATGCTGTTGCTTACAACCACGCTCATTGTCATACAAATAATAGCTCGCAACCTATTTGAAAAGGGACTGCCATGGGCTGATGAACTTGCAAGATATGGTGGTTTGGGAATAGTGTTTCTTGCTATACCCCTATTGTTATTGCGTAATGGTCATATTTGTGTGGACATTATTAGTTCCCGCTTAAGTGGCGTAGCCGGCAGGGTACTGAGAGTAGTAAATGAAATTATTGTTCTTTTATTTTGCCTGCTATTCCTTATAGGTGGCTATGAGTTTTTGATGTCTGCTGGAAGGTTTGTTACTCCGGCTATGCGATGGCCCAACATGCTTTTTTATATGCCGACCATGGTGGGGGTGATTCTATTTGCCATTGTTGCTGTGCGGCGCTTTTGGTGCGTACTCAGGTTTGGTAATGCCACACCTTGGCTAGCTGAAGAAGGTCTGTAGCAATGATGAGCCTAACTATATTAGTGCTGTTTATAACAATAATGCTAATGGGCGCACCAATTGCTGTTTCCATGTCAGTGTCTGCTGGAATAGTTCTGTGGTGGTTTGACATGCCATTTTCGGTACTTGCTCAGCGTATGGTTAACTCGCTTGATTCAACGCCGTTGCTTGCAGTACCTATGTTTATATTTGCTGCTAGTTTATTCAATGCGTCTGGCATAACGGGTCATTTGTTCGACTTGGTGCGCATGATGGTTGGCCGTATACGTGGTGGTCTGGGACATGTGTCTGTGCTTACTAGTCTTATTTTTTATGGTATGTCAGGCGCAGCACTGGCTGATATAGGGGCTTTAGGTGGAACTCAAATGAAGCTCATGCGAGAGCAAGGTTACAGCGGTGAGTTTGCAGCTGGAATAACCATGGCTTCCGCAACAATAGGTCCTATATTCCCTCCTAGTATTCCATTGATTATTTTTGCTAGCGCTGCTGATGTCTCGGCCGTCAAGCTGTTACTGGCTGGTGTAGTTCCCGGGGTGTTGATAACTTTGCTGCTTATGGCCCAGATAGCATGGATGTCTCATAAGCAGAATTTGCCCAGGGATACGGTTAAGGTTACCCGTAGTATTCTGCTAAGAAAATTTATAGTTGCATTTCCAGCTCTATGTGCGCCTTTAGTTTTAATAGGAGGTTTAGTCAGTGGTTTGTTTGGGCCAACAGAGGTGGCTGGTGTAACGGTTGTCTATGCATTGTTTCTCGGGTTTGTTGTGTATCGCCAGCTAACTATCAGACAGGTAATAATGGCAGCCCGAGAGACTGTGCATTCCAGTGCTAGCGTGCTGTTCATAGTTGGTGCTGCTGCTTTGTTTGCATGGGTATTAACCGTTGATCAGGTGCCAATGATTGCAACAGACATTCTTCTCAAACTATCACAAAGTCCGTTTGTTTTATTGATGATTGTAAACGTGCTCTTGTTGGTGGTAGGTATGTTCATGGAGTCTATAGCAGCGATTCTTATATTGGCGCCAATATTGGTACCTGCGTTACTTGCTGCCGGTGTAGATCCAATACAGTTGGGGGTTGTGGTTGTTCTTAATCTAATGGTTGGTCTACTTACACCACCTGTAGGTATGAGCCTTTACATGGTCAGCATAGTTTCTCGTATGCCATTGCACAGAGTTATTTCAGGCACCTTGCCATTCTTCATACCACTTGTGCTTTCCCTACTTTTGGTGACACTAGTTCCGTCACTTTCCTTGTGGTTACCTAATCAGTTTATGCGTTAGCACGCACGCTATTTAATGTGGAGCAGAATTAATGAGTCGTTTTTTTGGTGAAATATGCCAATTGGGTTACGTAGTTCACGATATTGATGAGGCCATGAAGTACTGGAGTGAGCAACTGGGAGTTGGGCCATGGTTTTACAACCCAAAAGTACCTATTAAGAACTACCTATATAAAGGAGAGTCATACAGTCCCCATAATTCAGTAGCTCTGGCAAACTCTGGTGGTGTGCAGGTGGAGTTAATACAAACTCGCAATGATGTCCCATCAATGTATAAAGACTTTCTCCAAAGCGGTAATACAGGCTTACAGCATGTTGCCTATTGGACCAACAACTATGATGAGGATCTAAAACGTCTCGTGAGTCAGGGGTTTAAGCCGGTAATGCAAGGAGAGGTTGGCGAAAAAGGTCGATTTGTTTATTTCGATACTGAATATCACCCTGGCACAGTTATAGAGCTCTCCGAGGTTACAGGCCCTAAAGGTCGCATGTTTGAGCTTATACGTGAAGCCTCTGACCAATGGGACGGTAGCAACCCCGTGAGACCTTTCCCCGATTTGGCATCGTTATAGATATGACAAGTAATACATATACCGCGCAATACTTGGTTGAGTCACCTTTGCCTGGAGACCATGTAGCGGATGTTATGGCGGGCGAACAGTCTTGTGGAACGTTCACACGGGTAAAAGGTGAAACAAGCGACCTTAGGCTGCGTGCAAGGGCTGCAGTAACTGATGTGAATCTGGTAAGTGTGCACGATGCTCCATCATTACCTAATGCTTCGTTAGAGCGTAAGAGAAGCAAAGGTCCATGGAATCGTTACAGAGTTACCATAGAATTTCCTATAGATAACGTTGGTGTAAACCTTGCGACATTGGCTGCAACGGTCTCTGGCAACTTGTACGATTTGGGTGAAACAACAGGCATGCTTCTTGAAAGGCTTTACCTGCCATCTAGTTACAGAAAACAGTACGAAATGCCAAGAGTTGGTGTTCAGGGTACAAGGGAATTAACCGGAGTAAAAACAGGCCCCCTTATAGGAACAATAATAAAACCAAACGTAGGTCTGTCTGCGGAGCAGACTGCGCAGTTAGTACAACAGCTTTGTAATGCAGGCGTAGATTTTATTAAAGACGATGAAATTTGTGCTAACCCCAAACATGCACCGTTATCAGAACGCGTGCCTGCGGTCATGTCGATAATCAGAAATCACCAAGAACGTACCGGACGTCATGTAATGATGGCTTTTAATATTAGTGATGAAGTAGATGCTATGCGCAGACATGCAGATTTTGTGCAAAAAGAAGGGGGTAGCTGCGTTATGGTTAGCCTGAATAGTTGCGGTATGTCAGCAGTACAGACCCTTAGGCGCCATTCCAGCTTGGCTATACACGGACACAGGAACGGTTTTGGTGCTTTTTCCCGCCACCCAGTTTTGGGTATGGCTTTCCAAGCGTATCAGACGTTGTGGCGTCTGGCTGGTGTTGATCATATGCATGTACATGGTTTGCAGGGCAAGTTCTCACAAAGTGATAGTGAGGTTACGGAGTCAGCTCGTGACTGCTTAACTCCTCTGGCAGAAGGCCTTGATGATATTGTGATGCCGGCTTTTTCTTCTGGTCAATGGGCTGGTACTGTTCCTCTTACTTATTCTGTTGCGGGAGAAAACCTGATGTTTATGGCCGGAGGCGGAATACTGGCTCATCCTGAGGGCGCTGCTGCCGGGGTAACAAGCATACGTCAGGCATGGGATGCTGCACGTAAGGGCATGGACTTAGACGAATACGCAAAATCAGCCCCCGAACTGGCTGCAGCGTTAAGGTTTTTTGGAACATCTTGAGCTTATGTCATTAAAATTCGCTTTTTATGCGGATGACTTTACAGGAGCAACAGATACGCTCGCAACTCTAGCCAGGTCTGGTAAGCGTGTCATGTTGTTTTTAGATATCCCGCAACAAAGTCATATTTATCGTTATGGCAGCTTAGATGCTATAGGTATAGCTGGTGCAGCCCGTTCAATGACAAACGATGAGCAAAAGTCAGAACTTAATAGGGTTGCGGCTTGGATGTCAGCTTGCACAGCCCCCATCCTGCATTATAAAACTTGTTCTACATTCGACAGTTCACCAGAATTAGGTAGCATAGGTCTTGCAGTCAGTACATTTAAAAAGAACATTGATGAAAATACCTTCGTGGCCATTGTTGGGGGCCAGCCTAACCTTGGACGATACTGTTTATTTGGAAACATATTCGCATCTTTCAAATACGGTGGTAAGGTTTTCCGGCTAGATAGACACCCGACGATGAGCAAACACCCTGTTACTCCAATGTGCGAATCAGACCTGAGAAAGCATTTGAAATTGCAGGGTTTGGAGCAACTAGGGTTAATACCTTATACCGCGTACAAAATGGTCCTGTCAGATTTACGTAGTCTGATTAGTCATGAAGCTGCAAATAATAATGATGGGCTTCTATTTGACGTGTCTGATGATTGTGATCTCTTGAATATAGGAAATCACTTAGCTGATATTGCTTCGTACAGAAGGGTTTTAGCTGTAGGGCCAAGTAGCGTTGCAATTGCTATAAGCAATAAAATAAGAGCGAACTATGATGACGCTTTTAGGTGTAATCCAGCCAGTGGGCCAGTTCTTGTTATGTCAGGAAGTATGTCACCACTTAATAGTCGGCAAATAGAAGCTGCAACGTCGTTTCTTCATATACCTTTGAACGTTTCAGATATTCTTTCTAACCCGGACAAAACTTGTATAGAGCTAACCAATATAGTAAAGCGGGCTATAGATGAAGGTAAAAATGTACTTATGTACACAAGTGGTGTGAATGTACATGATTCAACGCCAGCTGCTATTGCAGATGCTACCGCATTGTTACTCAATAGGGTTTTATCAGTTGTTAGGCCAGCTCGTTTGGGTCTAGCAGGCGGTGATACATCCAGTCGAGCTATTAAATCATTAGATATTTGGGGTATATCATATTCAGGCCAGGTAGATAGTGGTTGCGCGCTGTGTGTTATGCACTCTGATAACCCAAAACTTGACGGTATGGAAGTAATGCTTAAGGGCGGCCAAATGGGTTCAGAAAATGTATTTGAATTGCTTTGTAGCGGTACTCAAAGCATGCCAGGCAGTGTATAAGCTCGCTTTTTATACATCAGTGTCGGCCAAAGGGCGTGACACAATGCTTCCTTAACCAGAACTTCATTGACAGCAACTTGTTCGTAACTAGACGGCCTGTTATATACGTACTGAGTAGCTGGCTTTTCCGGTTGCAATACTACTAGCTGATTACCTTTCATGTAGCCGTAATTATCCTTATATTGCATAAGGGCACGGCCAGCCACAGAGCAAGTAAGGTCAAACCCTATCATGGGGTGGCTGTCGCTTATTCCGGCTAATGATAGTAATGTTGGAGCCAAGTCTATCTGGCTGATAATGCGGTTATCGTTACGGGGTGTAATATCTGCTCCCAATATTAATGCCGGAATGTGGAAGTGTTGAACAGGTACTGGGAATGGCCCATACGACCTTGAATCATGATCTGCTACCACAAGAAATATGGTGTTTGACCAGTACCCCGACTTCTGTGCCTTCTCAAAAAATTGTCCCAGTGCCCAGTCCGCATATCTAACTGCATTGTGTTCGGTGGCGGGGTTGTTACCAGTATTAATGCGTCCGGCAGGAAACTCCCAAGGCGAGTGGTTGCTAACAGTGAAAGCTACGGTAAATGTTGGTACCTCTTGTTTGTCAGAAAGTAGCTCATGCAGCTTGTTGAACATGTCTTCATCTGATGCACCCCATGTACCAACAAAATTGGGGTTTTTAAATGTATGTATATCGTGCAGCTCATTGAAGCCGTTAGAAAGGAAAAAGCCTTTCATGTTGTCAAAGTGCGCCTCACCGCCATATAAAAATCTTGACACATATCCATGCGGCTTTAATAGGTGTGCTAGGGTAAAAAAGTTGTGCTGAGCCCCAGATAAACGTAGTACTGCGTCAGATATAGTTGGAGGAAAACCTGTTGTGAGTGCCTCCAGACCTCTGACAGATCTGGTGCCAGTTGCATATGCACATGTAAAGTTCCAGCCTTTACTCATGAGGCCGTCAAGCTCTGGGGTAATTCCAATACCACCCAATTTTTGTGTATATTGTGCGCCCATGCTTTCCTGTATAACCATAACAATATTCATAGCTTTATTACGCTGTGTGCTGGCTCTATGGTTATGCAAAGATGGTATGTATTGGTTTTCAGTTTCTATGCCAGCACACTTATTAACAGTAGATACTATTTCGCTATGGTCTAGCTTGCCATATACGTCAAAGGCGGAGCGCTCGTTTTTTATGCAGTAAATTGCATATAAAACGTTATATAAGGAATTTAATGGTAGCGAGTTAACAAGCGAATCACCGCAAAACGCAACACTAGAAGGGTTTATAGGCCTATG
>JAJYRX010000047.1 GCA_021793875.1 Pseudomonadota bacterium | reverse complement strand
AGTTTTACAGTCCGCCATACCAGCAGCCGTAGCTTTTGTGGTTGGTGCTTCTATGTCTTTAATTATTGGCACGCTGTCTTTGGAAGTAGGTGTTGCACTATTTGCCATTACAACTACATCGATATGGTTAATACCCTATGTTTTAAGAAAGTCTAGCGTAAATATTGGAAAGATGGCTCAATACTGGCAGTCAGAACTGCAGTCGGAAGTGGTTGAAAGTGTACAGGCTCACGCAGATATTATTGCACTTGGAGCAAAAGATTCGGTGATACTAAGAGTAAATAAGGCGAGTAGATTGTGGGTTGCTGCTGCATTAAGGCAAGATACAGCCGCAATCATTGGTCAATTTGCTCTGCAAGTCATATCCGGCTCAATTACAGTATTGGTGCTTTGGTGGGGGCTAGACGCAATATACAGACAGCAGGTGTCGGGTGCATTTGTGACAGCTCTGCTATTAGCCACAGTAGGCTTGTTCGAATCATTTTTGCCACTAACAAGGGGTGCTGCTAAATTAGGTACAGCCAATGCTGCTGCAGAAAATCTATGGAGAAGTGTTTCTTCAAAGGTGACTGTTGAGGACCCTGATTATCCAGTTGGTTTGCCTCAAGGAAGTAGTGTGGTTTTTGACAACATAAGCTTTGCCTACGATACTCATCCCGATGATTATATTTTTAAAAATTTTTCATTGTCTATTAGTGAGGGTGAACGCGTTGCAATTGTTGGGGAAAGTGGCTGCGGAAAAACCACCTTACTTCACCTGATACTTAAACTGCATAAGCTTAATGCAGGCACAGTAAAAGTTGCTGATACTGACGTGAGCTGCGTTGATGTAGGTGATCTATATAAGCGAATAACCTTAATGTCACAAGAGGCTCCAGTATTCTCTGGAACTATAAAAGAAAATCTGTTGTTAGGTAGGCCACACGCAACTGAAAGTATGTTGTGGAATGCATTGGAAGATGCACAGTTATATGCATGGGTACGACAACTGAATAATGGTTTAGATAGCTATCTGGGAGAGCTTGGAAGTACAATATCTGCTGGACAGGCAAGGCGTTTATGTCTTGCCCGTGCTCTATTGCGAGAATCGTCAATTCTGCTCTTAGATGAGCCTACTGCAGGGCTTGATGTACAGGCACAAGAGGCATTTTTTAATGCTTTAAAAACCACAACCGTTAATCGTACGGTGGTTATGGCCACTCATGCTACCATTCCTAAAAGTATATTTGATAGGGTGGTGCATATAGCTTAGCCGCTCAACGTTCTAGTGGACGCTTTAGCCCAAGATGGCCTCTTAATGTTTTATGCTCGTATTCATGACGAAATAAACCTCGTTTTTGAAGTTCAGGTACAACAAACTCTATGAAATCTTCGACGCTATCAGGTAACGAAGGTGGCATAAGGTTAAACCCGTCAGCCCCTTCATTAAGAAACCATAGTTCCATTTGATCTGCAATTTGGTCTGGTGTTCCTATCATGGTGCAGTGTCCGCCTCCGGCAGCAAGTCTGCCTAATAATTCACGCAGCGTAGGTTTTTCAGACTCTATTATGCGTAATATGGTTGAGTATCTTCCCTTTGGTCCTTTAAATTCATTCAAAGGTGGAAGTTCAGGGACCGGGGCGTCTAGGTCCCAATTGCTGCAATCTTGAAAAATATACATTTCTAATTGCTGCAAAGAAGTGGTGGTTGGGAGCAATTCATCCAGCTCCCTTCGTTTAGCTTGAGCTTCGGCTTCTGTTGAGGCAACGTATGTTACAAGCCCAGGCAATATAGGCACTTTATCGCTGCGTCCAGCCTTGCGAACTCTGCGCTTTATGTCTTTGTAATACCTTTGTGCAGATTCCAAGTCATATGCTACCGCGTATATGGCTTCAGCATGCTTGGCGGCAAGTTGCCTACCATACTCAGATGCCCCAGCCTGAAATAGTACAGGGTAACCTTGAGGTGGCTGTGGAGTGATAAGTGGACCGTCTACAAGAAAATAGTCTCCCTCGTGGTTTATTTTTTTCATCATAGATAGGTCTGCATATTTTCCATTACGGTCCATCTTGAGTGCCTTGGATGGCCAGCTGTCCCAAAGTTGCAAAACGGTTTCTGCAAATTCTTCTGCTCTTTTATAACGGTGCTCATGTGATGGCATGGATTGGTAGCCATGATTTCTTGCTTCTGAGTCATACATAGATGTAACGAGGTTCCATCCCATACGTCCGTTGCTTATATGGTCCAATGATGCCAGCATGCGTGCAGCATGAAAGGGTGTAAAAAAGGTGCTGGATACAGTGGAAATTAAACCTATGTGTGTTGTTACTCTAGCCATTGCTGCAATGCAGGTTAGTGGCTCTAGAAACCATCGTGGTCCATTTTCAATGTTGTCTACCGATGCACCGTCGGCTAAAAACACAGCATCTAACTTACCTTTTTCAGCTATTTGAGCTATCTCTTCATAAAAACTTATATCACCAAGACGTTCTACGCTAGATGTGCTTTTGCGCCATGCAGCCTGATGGTGACCACAACCTATTGGAAATAGGTTTATATGCATTTGACGTTTAGACATATTTATTACCTAGTTATTAACAAGACCACCATCTACCAGAATGTTTTGTCCCGTAATTGCACGTGACCATGGTGAGGCAAAAAATAGTGCTATGTCCGCAAATTCTTCTGGTGTTGTTACTCTGCCAAGAGGCGTATTTTTTGCTATAAGGTTAAACACCTCAGCAGGTGTTGCTGAAGAGGCATCAGTTTCTTGTAAGAGACCTCCTGACATCATGTTTACTGTAATTCCGTATTTGCCTAAATCTTTTGATAATGTGCGTGTAAATGAAAGTAAGGCAGCTTTAGCCGCTGTGTAGTCGTGGTACGGAACTACCGGGTGTTGTACAAGGTTGGTACCTATATTTATTATTCTTCCAAACTCTAGGCTCTTCATTCCTTTAAGACATGCCTGAACGGTATTAAGACATCCACGTAGACTACCCTGAACTTGTTGATCTATGCGACTCCAGGTCAGGTTTGCAACCTTTGGTCGATTGTCCCCGTCAAACTTAAACGATGGGAGGGCATTGTTAACTATGGTTGTTATATAAGAATTAAAGTGATTCTCGGCAATCTCAACCATTTTCTTAACTTCATCAGGATTGGTTACATCGGCTTTTATGGCTATAGCATTATTGTTGCTTTCAGCCTGTAGTTTCTCCGCTGCCTGCTTGCTTTGATGGTAGTTAATAACTACGCGTGCATTCTCACGTAAAAATGCTTGTGCTATGGCTGCGCCTAAGCCACGGGCGCCACCCGTTACTAGAACAATTTGGTTGCTTATAGATATAGGATTTTTATGATTGCTTTGCATGTGTACTCCTTTTGCTGTGACGAATAGAAGCCGCAAGGGTGCACATACATATATGCCTGGTGTGTTGCATACATCCCTTCGCCAGTACTAACTGGATCAGGTTCTACGGGTGTTATCTCAGCGCTGATAAAACCAGTGCACCCCGTGCTGCTTAAATTAGCTTTATACATTAGCACAGAAACAGCAGAATTGTGTTATCTAATAGCTAGCTGATAATATTTATAGATATATAAATATAGTTAAAAGGAAATATTACATGCCCATAGACAAGTTCCAAAAAGGTATGGAAAAACTTAAAGAGCTAACCATTCCAGATGAAAACAGTCCTACTGGTCATATGGATATAGGTGAAGGCTTTAAAGATATAGCGCCTGACCTGACGAGAATAATTGTCGAGTTTGCATTTGGTGATATTTATGACAGGCCAGGCCTAGACAACAAGCAAAAGGTTTTAACTACAATATCTGCTCTGGTGGCTCAAGGTACACCACAAATAGGTATGCATGTTGTAACAGGTTTAAATGTTGGCCTTACACCTAAGGAAATTGTTGGTTGCATAGTGCATCTTATACCTTATGTCGGATTCCCCCGAGCCTTGAACGCGCTTAAAGTTGCTCAAGAGGTATTTGAGAAGCAAGGGGTTATCGTAGATCCATAAATTGACATACTGAGATAACACAGATATCCTTGTTGCTGTTCCTAGGGGAGCCTACTGGCTGAGATTCCGTGAATAACGGTAACCCTTAGAACCTGATCCGGATAATGCCGGCGAAGGGAAGGAAACGCTATATGCAATCACCTTCCCCCGTATTGTTTTAGTTACTTCTGTACATACCGGGGGCAATTATGCTTGACCTGTCATCAGCTTTATTCTGGCTGATATTCTTTTCTTTAATATTTTCCATAGCTGGCGTCATTTATTCCAGGCAAACTATTGAATGTTTGGAAGACTATATAGTTGCGCGTAATAGTCAGACATCTACATCTACGGTTTTAACCCTTATAGCGTCTTCACTTGGAGCGTGGGTATTATTTGCCCCATCTCAGGCAGCAACATGGGGAGGTATTAGTGCCGTTATTGGTTATTCCCTTGGTGCAATGGCACCAAGGGCAGCAATGATTCCCTTAGGCAAGCGCATGCGAG
This sequence comes from Pseudomonadota bacterium, assembly GCA_021793875.1. Lineage (GTDB taxonomy): Bacteria > Pseudomonadota > Gammaproteobacteria > Burkholderiales > Burkholderiaceae_B > JAJYRX01. The sequence continues at coordinate 4,674 of JAJYRX010000047.1, read as the reverse complement.
ACCTTATACCGGAGGGGCATTCGCTAACTGAGTATATAGTGGTGCGGTTTGGACGTTCTATGTATGTCCTTACCCTAATCATAATGCTGTTTTATATGTTTATAACGCTTACAGCAGAAATTACTGCTATTGCCAAGTTAATGGAGTTACTAGCTTCAGTGCCAATGTGGATAACATCCTTGGTTGTTGTCTTATCTACCTTGATGTATACGTCGTATGGCGGCTTAAAAGCGTCAATATTTACCGATAAAGTACAAATGGCAATAATCGTCCCGTTGTTAGCAGTGCTATTTTATATTGGCTATAAGGCTAGCGGAGGGGTTTCTTACGTGCACACGAAGTTGTCTGAGAGCAATCCTCATTTATTAAACATATCCGATATAAATGGCATTAAGGCCGGGCTTACTTTTTTTGTTGCAATACTGTTAACAGGCCTTTTCCACCAAGGGAACTGGCAACGTGTCTATGCTGCTAGTTCAAATAAATCAATGCGATTTGGTTTTTTTATAGGTGGCATGTTAGTGGTGCCTGTAATATTTATGATGGGGCTGTTGGGATTAGCGTTTGTTGCTCAGTCTAATGACTCTGATAGCTCTGTTGCATTATTTTCTCTGATACTTTCAGAGATAAGTCCTTGGTTTGTTATAGCACTAATACCGCTTGGATTATCGTTGGTTATGAGTAGTGTAGATACTGCAATTAGCGCCGTTTCCAGCATAATTGTAGTTGACGTAAAACGTATAGTTCCTTCAATGTCAAATTCCGGGCTACTTAAGCTGTCACGTATATTGTTATTTGCTACGTCCATACCTGTGCTTATAGTTGCATCACAAGGCTACAGTGTCCTTTATTTATTTCTGTTGGCAGATCTACTTTGTTCTGCAGCAGCGTTTCCCGTTTTCTTCGGTATGTTCAGCAGAAGGTATTCAGGGTTAGCTGCATTTATAAGTACGGTGTTAGGCCTGCTGTCTGGTTTGTGGTTTTTTCCGACTCCAGGCTCTCAAGGGGAATATCTGCTGGAATCGTTCTTGATTGCTGGTTTTGTACCAGTTGTTGTTTCCGTTTTATTTATAGTATTTCAGAAGAAAGGGCATTCTTACGATCTGGATAATATGAAGCTTTTAGTACGAAAGTTTAACAACTAAATATCTATAAATAAATTTATAGAAAACGTAAAAAACGCTATTTGATTTTTAGCAAATCGGGGGTCATACTGTTATTTTTATAAGTAATAAAAATATTGGTGAAGGATGACAACTTATAAAAGGTACGATCCCCTTAGTGCCGACTTGCCGCATACTCCAATGGAGTATCCAGACACTTATTGGTGGGCTACTGCTAATACTGCGCCTAGTGATGATGGAAAGCTGTCCGAAAACATAGATACCGATGTAGCCATTATTGGTGCAGGTTATACAGGGTTAAGTTGTGCCTATTACCTGGCTAAAAAGTATGGTGTTCGTGTTCATGTGCTTGAGGCGCACAAGTTGGGTTGGGGCTGTAGTGGTCGCAACGGTAGTTTTATGCGACCGGCTATAGGAAGGTTTTTATGGTCTGAGTATTTAAAAAAATATGGTTTAAATCAAACCAGAAGCTTATTTCAAGAATCTTTTAAAGCATTAAATACTATGAAAGAGCTTATAGAGTTAGGCTCTATAGAGTGCGATAAACAGCCGGATGGATGGTTAAGGGTAGCACACAACAAAAATAGGTGGTGCGTACTAGAACGGGAATACAAGGTATTGCAACAATATCTTGGGTATAAGGAAGTTAGCCTTTTATCTGATGCAGAGGTTACAGCCCATGGTCTTGGGGGTACAGAAGCACACGGCGCTATTTACTATCCACACGCTTTTTCCGCTCATCCTCTTAAGGTTGCATTTGGTATAGCTAAAATGGCCCGAGAAGCGGGTGCTACTATACATACCGCAACACCTGTTACTCGGTGGGATCAAAACTATAATCAGCATCGACTTATTACCCCACATGGTGTGGTGAATGCAAAGCATGTGGTTATTGCTACAAATGGTTATTCAACCGAAAAGTTACATCCATCTCTTAAAGCGCGATTAATGCCGGTTTTATCCAGCATAGTTGTTACCAGACCATTTAGTCCAGATGAGCTTATTAAAGCCGGATTTACCACAACAAACATAGTTATAGATACTCGTAAGCTTCTAAATTTTTACCGCTTACTTCCAGATGGTCGAATATTGCTCGGTAGTAGAGGGTCCATTACTGAGTCCCCTAAAGATGACTTCCGTATCTCAAATGATCTGCTAAACACCATTAAATATAAATTTCCAAAACTGAACGACGTTAGAGCAGATTATCACTGGAGTGGTTGGGTAGCGTTAAGCTTCGATTCCATGCCTAGAGTTCATTCGCTAAAAAGTCATACAGGAGTTTCTTACGCGATTGGATACAACGGCAGTGGCACAACTGCTTCTGTTTATTTCGGCAAGCTTCTTGCCGAACACATAGGAGGAGGTGTGCAAATACCAGAAGTTTTAGGGGGACCTTTGTCTGCTTTTCCGTTCTCTAGGTTTCGCAGAGTAGGTCAGCGTCTGGCTTTTGCGGCATTCAAATACCAAGACAAAAAATAATAATTCACACTGGAGACAAATAATGGATAAGAGAAAGGCAGAGATGTTTCTGTCATCTATTTTGATTGTTTTATCTGTTTTCATACTTACCAGTAACAATCTGGTTGAAGGAGGTGTAGAAACAGATCTTGGGTCGTTATTTTTACCACGTTCAGTAGCACTGATAATGATAGCTCTATCGATAATGATGGGATGGCCCGCTGTTAAAAGCTTTATGAAAAAACATCCAATAAATAAAGATGAGCTTATAGCGACTGAAGGTTTTTCAGGTGTTCTGCTGTACATGATTGCCATGGTTGGGTATTGGCTTGCAATGCCTTACGTTGGTTTCATGTTTTCAACCGTTGCTGTAATGGTTTTTGTAGCTTATGTGTTTGGTTGCAGTAGTTTGCAAGATTGGTTCAAGGTCGTGTTAATGGCATTGGTTATAGCTATAGGAATAGACTACGGAACCAAGCATTTCCTGCGTGTGTACCTTCCTAGTTTTGAGCTGTTTTGACCCAATGAGAGATGCATCATGATCACAGATATATTAAATGGGTTTTCCTCAGTTCTGGCTATTGGGCCGATACTCGGTATAGTTTCCGGTGTAATCGTAGGCATAATATTTGGTGCTATACCGGGCATTTCTGCAATTATGGCAATTGCAATTATTTTGCCAGTAACGTTTTATATGGATCCAGTTGTTGGCATATGTATGTTGTTGGCAGTATATAAGTCTGGAATATACGGTGGATCCATATCTGCTGTTTTAATTAATACCCCTGGTGCGGCAGCTTCGTTTATGACGGCTATAGATGGTCATGCACTTACGCGTCAGGGTAAAGCAGGCAAAGCCCTTGACACCGCTTTATTTGCATCCGTTACAGGTGAGGCATTAGCCACCCTAGTGTTAATTCTTGTAGCAGCACCAATATCTATAATTTCGTTAAAAGCAGGGCCAATCGAAAAGCTTTTTTTACTTATATTTGCCTACACGGTTATTGGAACCATGGCTGGTGAAAGCATTCCTAAAGGTCTTTTGTCATGTTGTCTGGGCATGCTGTTTGCCATGGTTGGCATGTCTAATATTACCGGAGCAAGTCGTTTTACCTTCGGAATCACAGAGCTCATGTCTGGAATAACCTTTACGCCGATGTTGCTAGGTGTTTTGGTTATGCCCGAGGTTATTAATATGGCAAGGCAAAGAAAAGGTATGAATACCCAGATAAGCATACCAAAACCAAAAACACCTTCTGATGGACGTTTAAGTCTAAAAGAGTACTTTTCTTTGTTTCCCACAATATTGAAGTCCACAGGTATAGGCACATTTATAGGTGCTCTACCTGGTTTGGGCTCAAGTACCGCTGCGTTTCTTGCTTATGGTGAAGCCCAGCGAACATCTAAAAAACCAGAAAAGTACGGTAAGGGCTCTGTGGAAGGTATAGCTGCTGCAGAATCAGCTAATAACGCTGTGTGTGGTTCTAGCCTTATTCCAATGCTAACGCTGGGTATACCTGGTGATGACGTTGCAGCTTTACTAATGGGTGCTTTTCTAATACATGGTCTTACCCCGGGACCAATGATATTTTTTGAGCATACAGAAATTATATATGCAATTTTCGCAGGCTTCCTGTTAACTGACCTATTTCTACTTGGTATTGCCAGATCAGGTTTTGGGCTTTTTATAAAAATCGCTTCTTTGCCCCGTTATTTTATTTTCCCATGTGTAACCGTATTTGCAGTTGTAGGTGCATATGCTACCGGACAAGACCTTAATGACGTACTTATCTTAATTGTATTTACTCTTTTTGGTTACGCCATGAAGATGGTTGGTCTGAATCCTGCATTATTCATCATTGGTTTTGTATTATCCCCCTTTCTTGAACAAAACCTAGACCAGTCTTTATCAATAGTGGGCGATGAATACTATCGCCTTTTCATGTCACCAATAGCACTGGTTTTTATATTTCTGTCAGTGTTTTTTGTGGTGTCAGTAATCAGGTTTAGAAGAAAGACCAAAGCCTGATAATTTTTATATTTAAATGGAGGTTGAATTGTGAAAACATATAAAAATCTGTTGGCGGGG
>JAJYRX010000046.1 GCA_021793875.1 Pseudomonadota bacterium | reverse complement strand
GCTCTGTGTATAGCTCTTGATGATAAGCCCCACTTATCCATAGCTTTATCCAATAGAGCCTGGCACAAGCTATCAAGCTCACAGTATGACATTAAGCCATCTACTGTAAGATACGCGTTTAGACACCCTTGCCTATTGCGCTGAGCCGTACGGCAAGCGATTACACGCTGACGAATTGCTTTTGAACTTTCACCATTTGCATCATTCATTAACATAGAAGTATTAGGACTTACTTGTAGGTGTATATCTATTCTGTCAGATAATGGACCTGACAACTTACCTGCATAACGCGTTATTTGATCTGGAGTGCATTTACAGACTTTTTTTATATGTCCTAACCAGCCGCAGGGACACGGATTCATTGCAGCTAACAAAATAAATCTAGATTGATATGAGACTGAATAAGCATTACGGGCAATTTCTATGATACCGTTCTCTAAGGGCTCTCTTAAAGCTTCTAGAGAATCCCTAGAGAACTCGGGCAATTCGTCTAAAAACAAAACACCATTATGCGCCTTCGAGACCTCTCCTGGTCGTGGTGTTATTCCACCTCCAATTAAACCTGCTACAGTTATAGTATGATGCGGTGCTCTGAATGGCGGCATATGTGATGGATAAACCGCATTTTGCTCTGATAATGATGCAATTGCTGCTACCTCTAAAGACTCTGTGCGACTTAGCTCAGGCAATATACTAGAAAACCTATTGGCAAGCATGCTCTTCCCTGATCCAGGCGTGCCTAACATCAAAAGGCTGTGCCCACCAGAAGCACATATTTCTAAGACTCGCTTGGCTGCATGCTGACCTTTTACTTCAGAAAGGCATTCGTATTTATTAGGTTGTGCGTTGGAGAATCTTTTGGGCTTAGCGGAGTCAAGAGTCTTAAGTCCTGACAAATAAAAAGCAACTTCATGAAGTGACGACGCCTGCAAAACAGATACGCCTGGCACTGAGGCCGCTACGCTTGCACCAATACGAGGTAGTATTATGTTTGCAATACTTTTAGAGTTGCTGGAAACATTTAAGGCGATAATAAGTGCGGTATGCAAAGGTAAAAGAGCACCTGTGAGAGATAACTCACCCGCCAAAATAAACCTATTAATATTTATAGAAGGTGTATTGTGGCTAACATTAACCTGACCTGATGCCATAAGTATACCTATAGCAATTGGCAAATCAAGCTGGGACGCAACCTTACGAATATTTGCAGGAGCAAGATTAACTGTTATACGGCCTAGAGGAAAAGCAAAACCACTATTATGGATTGCTGAGCGCACTCTATCGCGGCTTTCCCTTACCCCTGCGTCTGGTAGACCAACAATATTAAAAGCCGGTAAACCAGGCCCGCTATGCACCTCTACATGTATTGGCAAAGCATACGTGCCTTGTAGGACATAACTATTTAATACCGCTAGAGACATAACCTATACCACTAATCAAGTTAACGTATAGGTAGTATGGTGCTACGCGTAGCGTTAAGCAAAGGTTAAACTGATAAAAACATCATATTATGCATATTAAATATGCATAGTGTTTATTATTTTGACTCTAATTCAGAGACCTTAGCTTCAAGTTCAGATACACGCGCTGATAGTCTGCTTAAAAGCTGTTGCTGAATATCAAATTCTTCACGTGTTATTAGGTCCATACGGGCAAAGGTTTGCGCCATAAGCGCTTTGACATTGCGTTCTATATCGGCAGCCGGACTATTGGCTATAAGATCTGATATGTTTCGCTGTAATTCTTCTATCCATTCATTTGGTTTGCTCATATCCTAGCCTTATGTATTACAGTTTATATAACTACAAGCATATCATGCATAAATCATATTATTTAGTATGTATATTAAGAACACTTGCATCTACACGGCTAGCATGGTTTAGGGTTGATGCCAATGCGTAACGCAATTCTGTTGAATGTGAATTTATAACTTGTTTTTTGACATCGAGTATTTGCTGATAATGCATTGAAAATGATTTTAGGCCCAGACCAAGTAGAAGCCTAGTTAGCTGCGCCTCACCAGCCATCTCACCACACATGGAAACTGGAATCCCAAAACGATCACCAACATTTATAACGTTAGATATTAATCTAAGCACAGATGGGTGAGTAGGATCATACAGTGATGATACCTCTGGATCAGTTCTATCTACAGCTAACGTATATTGAATTAAATCATTCGTACCAATAGATAGAAAATCTAGTGCTTTAGCAAATGGCTCTACGGCTATTGCCATAGCGGGCGTTTCTACCATTGCCCCTACTGAAAAATCAGGCTTAATTTCTGGATGACTAATTAATAGAGCTTCACGTGCATGGGAAACTGCTTCAAAAACCGCATGCACTTCCTGCATACTGGTTATCATTGGAATTAGCACCTTTATATGGCCAAACGCCGAGGCCCTTAATATTGCTTTAAGCTGAGTCAAAAACAGCTCGGGCTGATCTAGACAGTAACGCACAGCCCTCAGACCTAACGCAGGATTTGTAGCTACAGTACTTTCATTATCGAGTGTTTTATCAGAGCCTATATCAAGCGTTCTAATAGTTACTGGTTTTCCTGCCATTGTGCGCACAACACTAGAGTATGCAAGGTATTGTTCTTCTTCGGAAGGCAAACTTTTTTTACCCATAAACAAGAACTCAGTGCGAAACAATCCTATACCTTGTGCGCCGGAACTTAAAGCTTTATCGGCCTCTTCGGGCAATTCGATATTTGCCTCTAACTGAACATTAATTCCATCTAGGGTCTCTGCTTTAGCACCAACTAAAAGCGCTAAAGTCTCGCGCTCCTGCAGATATTGTTTTTGAAGCAACTCATATTGCTGCAGAATCTGTATGGTGGGATTAACGAACACAGCACCTGTTTCGCCATCAACAACGAGGGTATCACCATCGCGCACAAGGTTGCGTAAAGAGCCAAGACCAACAACTGCTGGCACGTTCATGCTGCGGGCCACTATTGCCGTATGAGAGGTTGGCCCACCAAGGTCAGTAAGAAAAGCACTAAAACGCCCGTCTCGTAATCTAAGCATGTCAGCCGGCGCAATATCACGTGCCACCACGATACGCGGCTGATCATCTGGGTGAGTTGAAAAGTTAGCCAAAAGATCGTCGGCAGTACCTGATAATACCGCTAACACCCGCTCTATTACCTGACGAATATCACCACCCCTTTCTCGCATATATTCGTCACTGAGACTTGTAAACTGTTCTATTAAAGCTTGCCCCTGAGTTGCGAGAGCCCATTCTGCGTTATATCTGTGATGACGTATCAACTCACAAGAGCCGTCTATAAGTAAGGGATCTTGTAACAATAAACGATGCACATCCAACACCGGAGCTAACTCTAGTGGCGAATCACCAGGAAGCATATCTATAATAGACAGCAATTCAGAGCTGGCCTTTTCTATCGCAGTTAATAGTCTATCGCACTCATTATTAACATCTTTTATGGGAACATAGTAATGGGGAACTTCTAGTGTTGAAGCACCCATTACAACGGCCTTTCCTATGGTGATGCCCTTCACAACCCCCTGCCCGCTCATAGAGAGCATAGGTGAGTTGCTACTAGCAGAATTAGTGGAACTTAAAACCATGGTTTTATATATAAAGCCTTATTATCTAGTTATTGTGGCTCGTTAAAATTTTCTTCGAATAGCTTTGTGATACTTTCTATTGCTTCTTGGGCATCAGGGCCATCAGCATCTACACGCACTGTGACTCCTAAGCCTGCCGCTAACATCATAACGCCCATTATGCTCTTGGCATTGACTCTTTGATCATTTCTGGCAATATAAATTTCACTTTGATAGCTGGAAGCAAGCTGTGTTAGCTTAGCTGCAGCTCGTGCATGCAGGCCAAGTTTATTAGTGATTACAATATCTTTATATATGCTGGACATAGTATGCAGCTTAATTAGGATTAATATTTTCGTCTGTAATGCAAGCCGTAACTATTCCACGTACGGCCCCATCACATACGCTTTCACGAAGCTTATAAGGATCTTTTATGGGGTCAACCAAAGCCTTAATGACCATATTAAGGTTTGCACCTGTAAGTATTGCTGTTTTTGTGCCATGCTTTGCCAGAATATCAATTGCATATTTTGCAATATTATAAGGCGTGGCACCCACCAAATCACATACTATAAGAGCACCGTCTTGCTGGTTTTTAAGGCTGTTTACTATATGACCTGTTAGCAAGTCTATGTCTGCATCTGCGGGAATATCAAAAACCTTAAGGCTTATATCAGAGCCTAAAATATGTCGCGCGCACTCAGAGAACGCACTGGCAAGGGGTTCGTGCATAACCAGTGCAATCGTTGCCATATCAGGCACCTAATTCTTTTTCTAATGCAATAGCAAACACTTCTGGTACATTACAATCGGTTTGCTCTGCTATTTCCACAAAACAGGTTGGACTAGTGACATTTACCTCGGTTAAATAGTTCCCGATAATATCAAGGCCAATTACAAAAAGACCTCTTTTATAGAGTTTCTGAGCCACTGCATTTGCTATTTCAAGGTCCCTATTTGTTAATGGCCTGGCAACACCTCTACCGCCAGCAGCAAGGTTTCCTCTAGATTCGCCAGCAAGTGGAATTCTAGCTAAACAATACGGTATCACCTCACCGCCTATAATTAGAATCCGCTTATCCCCATTTGATATATCAGGAATGTACTTTTGCGCCATTATTGAGTTGGCACCCATACCGGTGAGGGTCTCCAGGATAGAACTGAGGTTAGAATCACCTTGCTTTATTCGAAACACTCCGCTGCCACCCATGCCATCAAGTGGCTTGACCACTATATCGCCATGCTTAATGTAGAAGTCCTTAATTCGCGACATACTACTAGTAACCAGTGTGGGTGCAGTAAACTCATTAAACTCGGTTATAGCTAGCTTTTCCGGATGATTCCTTAAGGCAGAACCGGAATTAAATACCCTTGCACCCTGCGCCTTAGCGTAATCAAACAAATGAGTTGAATAAAAATATTCAAGATCGAACGGAGGGTCTTTGCGCATTATTACAGCACTAAACTCGCTTAGAGCTGCGTCTTGAGGGTTAGACTCTGCAACCCACCAAGAATTGCTGTATAGGTCTGCATCGGTGGGAATGCTTATTGTTATGTAGCGGGCCATGACAATTCCATGATCTATAAAAAGATCATTTTGATAGGCTACGCTTACTGTGTGCCCTCTTAGCTGAACGGCTTTAATCATAGACACCGAGGTATCTTTGTAAGCCGCCAGCTCTTCAAGTGGATCTATAACAAATAGAATATGCATAACATGCCTTTTACGCCAATTGGCCGAGAAGGCAATATTGGCTACAGATATTTACTTTTTTCGTGGTGCCAGAACCATAACCATTTGACGGCCCTCTAGCTTTGGCATAGCTTCCACTTGTGCTATATCGAGCACTTCATCACGTACTCTTTCCAGTACACGCATACCCAGTTCTTGATGGGCCATTTCTCGCCCTCTGAAACGCAACGTAACTTTTACCTTATCGCCCTCACCTATAAAGCGTTTTACATTGCGCATTTTCACCTGGTAATCACCTTCATCAGTTGCAGGTCTAAACTTTACCTCTTTTACTTGGATGGTTTTTTGACGTGCACGTGCTTCTTGTTGGCGTTTTTGTTCTTGATATCTAAACTTTCCATAATCCATTAACCGACATACTGGCGGTTTGGCATCTGGAGCAATCTCTACGAGATCAGTATCTAGTTCTTCAGATTGCTCTAAAGCTTTTGCTATAGAGACAATTCCAATTTGCTCACCATCAAGACCTATAAGGCGCACTTCCGGCGCACGAATTTCACCATTAATACGGTGTGATTTCTCGGTTGCGATGTCTAAGACTCCTAGTTATTAATAAATAAAACCGTAAATAATTTTAGATTATATTTACGCGTTCGTTAATTTGCTGCTGTATAAGATTAATAAAATCTTTAACTTGCATAGCACCCATATTTTTACCGCCGCGGGCACGGACAGCAACACTACCACTTTGAGCTTCCTGCTCACCTACCACGAGTATATACGGTAGTTTTTGCATGCTATGCTCACGAATTTTACGGTTGATTTTTTCTGCACGCAAATCTGTTTTTACCCTAAGACCTGCCTTGCCCAATTTATCGCATACTTCTTTTGCATATTCGGCGGCACGTTCTGATATAGAGCAAACCACTGCATGTTCTGGAGCCAACCATGGCGGCATTGCCCCTGCATAGTTTTCAATTAATATACCAATAAAACGTTCAAATGAACCCAGAATGGCACGATGTAACATTACAGGCACTTTACGCTGATCATTAGCATCTACATACTCAGCACCTAAACGCTCAGGCATTGAAAAGTCAACCTGTATAGTGCCACATTGCCATTGCCTACCAATAGCGTCTGTTAGAGTATATTCAATTTTGGGTCCATAAAATGCACCTTCCCCAGGGGTTATCTCAAATTCACATCCGGTTTCTTTAAGGCTGTCAATAAGTGCTTGTTCAGCCTTATCCCAAGTTTCATCGGACCCTATTCTACGTTCCGGTCTAGTTGCAATTTTGTATAGGATTTTATTAAATCCGAAGTCTTTATATACTTTTTGCAACAGGCTTGTAAACGCAGCACACTCTTCTTGTAGTTGATCTTCGGTACAGAAAATGTGACCGTCATCTTGTGTAAACCCTCTGACTCTCATGGCTCCATGAAGTGAGCCTGATGGCTCATTTCTGTGACACATACCAAACTCGCCATAGCGTATGGGAAGCTCTCTATAAGAATGCAGACCTGCGTTAAATATCTGAATATGACCCGGACAGTTCATGGGTTTAACCCCATACATACGGTTTTCTGATTCTGTTGTAAATATGTGCTCGGAATAGTTATCCCAATGACCTGTCTTTTTCCATAAAGACACATCAAGTATTTGCGGCGCTTTTACTTCTTGATAGCCGTTATCTTGGTACACTCGTCGCATGTACTGTTCCACTTGCTGCCATATTGTCCAGCCCTTTGGATGCCAAAATATTAGACCAGGAGCCTCTTCCTGGAAATGGAACAAATCAAGCTCTCGGGCTAAACGTCTATGGTCACGCTTCTCTGCTTCTTCCAACATATTAAGGTACTGCTTTTGCTCCTCATTAGTAGCCCAAGCTGTTCCGTAAATACGTTGTAGCATTTCATTGTTACTATCGCCTCTCCAGTAGGCTCCAGCAACGCTCATAAGTTTAAAAACCTTCAAATGACCGGTTGAAGGCACATGCGGACCACGACAAAGGTCTATAAAATCACCTTCCCGATACAATGTTATAGGCTGATCATCCGGTATGGAGGCTATTATCTCAGCTTTATATATTTCGCCCATATCCTTGAATAGCTTTACTGCTTTGTCTCTATCCCATACTTCACGAGTCACAACCTCGTTTTTGCGAGCTAGCTCGTGCATTTTCTCTTCGATAGCTTGCAAATCTTCAGGAGTAAATGGACGGTCGTAAGCAAAATCGTAGTAAAAACCGTTTTCAATTACTGGTCCAATGGTTACCTGTGCTTCAGGAAACAACTCTTTAACTGCATATGCAAGTAAGTGAGCTGTTGAATGCCTTATAAGTTCGATGCCTTCAGGATCTTTAGCCGTAACTATAGACAGCTCTGCATCCTCACTAATTTCGTAAGAGGTATCAACCAACTTAGGCCCTTGTCCTGGAACGCTTATACGGCCGGCAAGCGCAGCGCGACCAAGGCCTGTACCAATAGAGTTGGCAATTTCAGCCACCGACACAGGAGCTGGGAATTCTCGCACAGAGCCATCTGTCAAGGTAATCTGGACCATTATAATTTCCTAAAACAAAAAACGCGGCCTATGCCGCGTTTTAAAATGGTATACAACTGCATATAGAACACAACTGCACGCGGCTGCTATTTTAAGAGCCAATTTTTAGTTCGGGCCGCAGTAATATTGATCACTTTGATTTTACACAATATATAAAATAATCTGGTAGGCAGTACTGGATTCGAACCAGCGACCTCTACGATGTCAACGTAGCGCTCTAACCAACTGAGCTAACCGCCTAATGCAAAGAAAGAAATTATATGAAATGAAACACTTGGTGTCAAAACAAACAAAATGGCTTCAAGCAGACTGTTTAACAGAAAGCATGAACTTTTCCATAAGGTTGTAATTCTTTAGACCTGGGTTGGACTCAACCCCGCTGCTTACATCTACAGCGTAAGGTTTAGATTTCAGAATTGCCTCTTTAACATTATCAGGATTTAACCCGCCGGCGAGTATTATTGGCTTACTTTCTTGACTGCTAAGCACTGCAGTTAACAAATCATGATTAAATAGCTTTCCACTACCACCAAAACCTGGGGTGTAGGTATCGAAAAGCCAACCACATGCAGTGTTATATGGCTTTACCATCTGATAAACATCAAAAGGAGTATTACTGGTCTTGGATCCTATTCCAAATGATTTTATATACGGCACACCAAACTTACTACAAAACTCTGGAGACTCATCACCATGAAATTGTAGGATACAGGGTTTAACTAAGTTTAAGACCTTACGCACATAAGATTCTGTTGGATTTACGAACAAAGCAACCACACTGACAAACGCAGGAACCTTGCTACGAAGCAAAGCTGCATTATCTGCGGTTATATATCTACTACTTTTAGGATAGAAAACTAAGCCAATAGCATCTGCCCCTAAAGAGCAAGCATCTGCAATGTTTTCAGCGCAGGTTAGACCACATATTTTTACCCGTGTTCTCATAGTATTTAATTATTAAAAACTGGAATCGGAATCGTCACCAAAACCGTAATCTCCGGAGTCAAAGGTATCGCCAGAACCAAACTGTACGGTAGATGGGTCAATATCTACACCGCCATGCTTGTAATGAGTAACCATGCCTGGAAAAAGCATAACGGCGGCCACCATAATAAGTTGTATAACTATAAATGGTATTGAGCCCCAGTATATTTGACCAGTGGTTATACGAGGGATAAGCTTGCCTGTCACTTTATCTATGTAATCTTCACGCGGAGCGACAGAACGTAAGTAGAACAGGGCAAAACCAAATGGAGGATGCACAAATGAGGTTTGCATATTTACTGCAAGTAGTATTCCGAACCAAACTAAATCAATACCTAACGTTTCGGCTGCCGGGCCTAAAAGTGGAACAATAATAAACGCCAGCTCAAAAAAGTCTAGAAAAAAGG
>JAJYRX010000045.1 GCA_021793875.1 Pseudomonadota bacterium | reverse complement strand
AATACGCATTAAAGCCAAGCTCTATAAGTTTTCTGCCAAGATGAAATAAACCACTATTTTCTTTACGCAAATAGTTTCTAGCTACAAGGGCTGAAGCAATACGATGTGACGTGCTATAACTTATTCCGGTTTGACGCGATATCTCTGTTAGATCACATGCACCGCTTGCAACCACCTCAATTATGTCCAGACCCCGAATTAATGTTTGACTAGAAACTGGTTTAGTAGCCACGACCATGCCTCACCTGACCTGTCACATGCTTACCATGCACAAAATCACGTATTTTATTTGAGAGCTGCTGAGTTGTTTGGTTCAGTAGCGTAGCTGCTGCTATATGTGGCGTTATATTTATCTTTGGGTGAGACCAGAATTGATGGCCTTGCGGCAAAGGCTCTTGCCTAAAAACATCTAGAGTGGCTCCCGATACATGGCCTACTTCTAGCAACCTAATCAGATCGTCTTCCACTAAATGACCGCCTCTACCAACGTTAATTATGTAGGCGCCTGAAATTAAAAGAGACATATTTTCAAAGTTGAGAATGCCTGATGTCTCACTTGTTAATGGCAATATATTTACCAGAACCCTGCTGCGCTGCAAAAACTGCTTCAACTGTCCGACCCCAGCAAAGCTTTCGACGCCAGGTATATTCTTTTGGGTATTAGACCATCCAGCAACTGGGTAATCTAGCGAGGCTATCACCTCAGCCACTTTCGCTCCCATAAGCCCAAGCCCCATCACTCCGACCGGCCATTGATCTCGCTGTATATCAGGAGTTTTATCCCACTTCTCTTGCTGCTGAGCACGTTCGAAATGATCAAAGCCACGTGATGCTCGCACTAAATAGTAAACAACATACTCAGCCATCTGTGCGCTCATACCAGCATCTTCGAGCCTGTATATGGATACTTTATCACTCAATCCTGGCAAGGAAAGCAGTGCATCAACCCCTGCACCCATATTAAAAAGTGCACGAATATTAGGCTCCCGTACTAATAGCGAAGGTGATGGCGACCATACCACAGCTATTTCTGCATCGGTCCTTGGAGTTGATTCATCCCACGCAATTATTTCGCACTCTGGCATTGCATTACGGAGAGCATCTAACCACTCGTTTGACGTTTGAGAAAAGTTGGCCGCAAATATTATTTTCATTGTGTTGACCTGATAAAACCTGTTAATTGCTAAAAGGCAGAGATATTCCTATAACTGCAAACATTCCGCCACATACCTGATTAAACCTTCTACCAAAACGCTGCAGCCAATGGCGTACACGTGCTGCAAGCACAGCGATCAAAATTTCGGTAATTATTTCTATGACTACAAAGGTAGCTGCCATTATTACAAACTGAATGAATATGTCACGCTGTGGGTCTATGAACTGAGTAAGAAAAGCGCCAAAAAATAATATTGCCTTTGGGTTAGAAACCGCAGCCAAGAATCCTGTGGTAAAGAGCTTATTGGCACTAGGAGACATAACATTTGGCCTGACTGATATGTCAGGAGGAGAAGAACGCCATATCTGTATGCCTAACCACACAAGATAGGCGCCTCCAATCCATTTCATAATTAGCAGTATATTTGATGAAGCTTGTAATAACGCACCTATACCAACCATGGACAACGCAATTACAAGGGTAAAGCCCAAGGCTCCTCCGGCCACCATATAAAGGGTTTTTTTAAGTCCGTAAAGGGCACCATTGGTTAACGCAAGCAAACCATTTGGCCCTGGCGTAAGAGATAGTAGTACCGCCGCTAATAAGTATATCAACCAAACCTCTAACGCCATTATGGTGCCCTACAACATAACCTTAAAGAAGGTTTCGTAATACATACTGCATTATGCCACCGTGCTTGTAGTAAGAAGCTTCACTTGGAGTGTCTATACGCACTAAAGCTTCAAACTCTTTATCGCCAGCTTTTACCATAACCTTAGACGGGATTTCACCCGCGTTAAGCGTAGTAATTCCAGTTATGCTGAAGGTTTCTTCACCTGTCAGACCCAAGGTTTCAGCATTCTCACCATCGGGATACTGTAGTGGTAAGACACCCATACCTAAAAGGTTTGAACGATGTATACGTTCATACGATTCTGCTATAACCGCTTTAACACCTAAAAGTATTGTTCCTTTAGCAGCCCAGTCACGTGATGAGCCGGAGCCATACTCTTTACCCGCCAAAATAACCAATGGAATCTGCTGTTTCTGGTAAGCTACCGATGCATCGTATATGGTTGTTACTGGTGCATCAGGTTTGGTGAAATCACGAGTAAACCCACCTTCAGTACCCGGTGCCAGCTGGTTACGCAAACGCACGTTAGCAAACGTACCCCGTATCATTACCTCGTGATTACCTCGTCTAGACCCATACGAGTTAAAGTTTTTGGGTTCTACACCATTATCCATAAGATATTTAGCTGCTGGAGAATCTTGGGCTATTGATCCTGCTGGACTGATGTGGTCGGTAGTTACAGAATCACCCAATTTAGCTAAAACTCGTGCACCTTCTATATCTGTAACAGGATTAGGCTCACGTGGCATATCCACGAAATATGGTGGGTTACGCACATATGTAGATTCTTCATCCCATTTAAAAATATCGCCCTGTGGAGTATCAAGGTTACGCCACTTATCGTCACCTTTAAATACATCGGCATAGCCATCTTTAAACATATCTGACTCTATGGCTGAATCAACTAAATCTTGTACTTCCTGCGCCTTGGGCCATATATCTTTAAGATAAACATCACTACCATCATGAGACTGACCAATAGGCTCGTTGTATAGATCTATGTCCATAGTTCCTGCTAATGCATATGCAACAACTAAAGGTGGCGACATAAGATAGTTCATCTTAACTTCCGCATGTATACGACCTTCAAAGTTACGATTACCTGACAATACAGACACAACTGAAAGATCGTTATCCTTAATTGCTTTGCTAACTTCAGGTATCAAAGGGCCTGAGTTGCCAATACATGTTGTACACCCATAACCAACCAAGTTAAACCCTAGCTCTTCTAGATATTGGGTTACACCCGCACGTTCAAAATAGTCAGTAACTACGCGTGATCCAGGAGCCAAACTGGTTTTTACCCATGGTTTACGTTTAAGACCTTTTTCCACAGCGTTTTTAGCCAGTAAAGCTGCCGCCATCATTACGTTGGGATTAGAGGTATTAGTGCACGAAGTAATAGCAGCAATTGCAACTGCACCATGAGTAATATTAGCAGTAGTACCGTCGGCAAACTTCACCTCTACGGCATCTTCACATCTTAAACATTCGTCTGGAGCATCTGCCACATGATCAGTTGGCATTGAGGAACGCGAGGCTGAATCGGAATAAGCAGGAGCATCGGATGCTGGGAAACTTTCATCAACAGCTTTATCGTATCCTTGTTTATTACCTGGCTGATCTACATAGGAAGCTATTGCTCCACGGAAGGCCGTTTTAGCGTTGACTAATGAAATACGGTCTTGTGGTCGTTTAGGGCCTGCTATTGATGGCACAACGGTAGAGAGATCAAGCTCAAGATATTCTGAGTATACTGGCTCAATATCGGGGTTGTGCCATAATCCCTGCTCTTGTGCATAAGCTCGTACCAGCTCAATTTGCTCGCTAGATCGTCCTGTTAACTCCATATATTGGAGAGTTATTTCATCTATAGGAAACATAGATACCGTAGACCCGTACTCAGGGCTCATGTTTCCTATGGTAGCTCTATTAGCAAGCGGGACTGAACCTACTCCTGGACCGTAGAACTCCACAAACTTTCCAACCACACGATGCTCTCTAAGCATTTCCGTAATTGTAAGAACCAAGTCAGTGGCCGTAGTACCTTCCGGCAAACTGCCTGTTAGCTTAAAACCAACTACTCTTGGAATTAGCATAGAAATGGGCTGACCTAACATGGCTGCCTCAGCCTCTATGCCTCCTACACCCCATGCGACTACACCTAAGCCATTTACCATTGGTGTGTGAGAGTCTGTACCTACACAGGTATCCGGATATGCCAAAAGCTTACCGTTTTGATCCTTTGTAAATACCACTCTAGACAGATGCTCTAGGTTAACTTGGTGCACGATACCGGTGCCTGGTGGTACCACCTTGAAATCATCGAATGCGCTTTGACCCCAGCGAAGGAACTGGTAGCGCTCAAGGTTACGTTGATACTCGATTTCTACGTTGCGCTGAAATGATGCGTTACTCCCAAATGAGTCTACTATCACGGAGTGGTCAATCACTAGCTCTACTGGAGCTAAGGGATTAATCTTACGAGGATTGCCACCAAGGTTTTGCATTGCCTCCCGCATAGCCGCAAGATCTACTACCGCAGGAACGCCGGTAAAGTCCTGTAGCACAACCCTTGCAGGGGTAAAAGCTATTTCTTTACTAGGATCTGCAGTAGGATCCCATTTTGCTAAGGCGAGCACATCGTCTTTTGTTACATTTTTACCGTCTTCTGTGCGCAAAAGGTTTTCTAGCAGAATCTTCAGGCTATACGGAAGGCGGTTTATATCTGCACCAGCCTCAGCGAGGGCTGATAGCCTATACATGCCATATTGTTTCCCGCCTACTGTTAGATCGGAAAAGGCACCAAAACTATTCAAATTTGCCATAGCCTGCACTCCTTATTTTGATATTGTGGATACAGTAAGAATAACAGGTACTTAACATTTACCACTAGTAAACCAAGTTATGTATAGGATCTTTACTGCTTAACTAATCTCTTATATGCATCTATGTATTGCTTCACCATACTATCAGGCGTATGTTTTTCATATACAAGCTTACTTGCTTTACTTATTTGCGATTCGCGTATCAATTTATCATCTAAAAGCCGCTTAATATTGCTCGCCATACCTTGGTAATCACCAACCTCACAGCCCAACCCTCGCCCCTGGGATATCACCTCCTTCAACCCCCCTGCAAAAGTGCATGTAACCGGCACCCCGTACATAAAAGCCTCTAGAACGCTCCCTCCCTGTGCCTCGAACTCAGATGCAAGAACAAACACATCCATTATTCGAAAACAGTCTGATATATCAGATCGAAAGCCAGCAAACTTATATACTTTTTCTAAACCCAGCTTAGAAACAAGAGCGCGCGCCTCAGCCTCTGATGCTCCACCACCACCAAAGTGCACAAATACAAAGTCATCACGCTGTTTATGCAGAACGTTAATTGCCTTAATAAGTGTAAGGGTACCTTTCTCAGGGGTTAACGCCGCGGCTGTTGCTATGCAGTACTTGCTGTCACCTACGAATTGTTCACGTAATGCTTTTATGTTGTCTTCATTAGGCTCTTTAAACTCTATGGCACTGGGAATTATGACATCAACCTTTACACCCAAACGTCTCGGTTCCGCCGCTGCAGCTTCTATAACAGCAACAAAAAGGTCTACCTGGCGCCATTTAAGCTTTGTGAATGACTCGCGCTTTGATATAGGAAAAGCTGTGCGGCGGGTGAACACCACATAACCTTTCAAGAATGGCTTCATGATTACAAGCCAAGTAAGCATGTTTGCTGTTT
This sequence comes from Pseudomonadota bacterium, assembly GCA_021793875.1. Lineage (GTDB taxonomy): Bacteria > Pseudomonadota > Gammaproteobacteria > Burkholderiales > Burkholderiaceae_B > JAJYRX01. The sequence continues at coordinate 3,744 of JAJYRX010000045.1, read as the reverse complement.
GCGCATGAAATATGTCGTAGCTTTTGCGCAATAGAAGCAAACGTTTACATACGCCAATGCGCGATTTCTCTATATAGGTCCTAATACCTTCATTAATAGCTGCATCTGCAAGTTCACTTCCAGCACGCGCAATCAATGCTACATCGTAGCCAGTCTGTTTTAGTCGCCTAAGACAAAGCAAGGTCTGGCGTTCACCGCCACGAAACCCACGCTCAAAGTTCAGCATTAATATACGCATAACTATTGCTTCTCTGGTTCAGGATCCTTTGCAGGGTTCCTATGCCTAGCTATGTTTACGCCAACTGCTGCCAATGCACTTATTATGGCGACGCCCATACCAAGATGGGGACCATATTTACCCCCTAGAGCAAATACCATGGCAACTAGAGCTGTACCAACGCCTTGGCCAAAAACACGTGTTATAGCCTGCAACCCGCCCGCTGCGGCACTACGATTGCGGGGCGCACTTGCCAGCATAGCTCTGTTATTTGGTGTCTGGAAAAATCCGAAACCAACGCCACCAATAAACATAGCAAGCAAAAACCAACCGAAAAATGCGTTATCAGGTAATACAAGAGCCATTAACATTCCTATAGCAACTCCTGAACCTCCTATAGCGCAAAGAATAGCAACTGAATATCGCGTGGAGAAAAACCCTGCAACAGGCGCCATGGCGGCAGTTCCAACGGACCAAGCTCCTAATACAATACCCAACTCGGTATATGAGTAGTTCAATACCCGCTCAAAGTAAAATGGCAGCACAACAAATGCCGCCATTTGAGCACCAAAAAGCAACATTGATGCCCCTACGGCATATCGTATTGCAACTACACGGAGCAAATCGACCGGAACCATGGGAGCTCTTTGTCTTAAAGAACGGTCTAATAATTTTCTACCAAAGTAGTATGCAGCACCGATACAGGCGAGCGCAACAAACGGCATGTGACCCATTATGTCCAAGCCAAGGATAACTAGCCCGAAAGTTGGCACAGATAATGCCGCATCTTTCCAATCAAAGCGCCCCCCTGCTCGAGGTACGTCAGGCAAGAACCGCACTCCAAAATAGGTCAAAAGGCAAATAGGTATATTCACTAGGAAAATCCATGGCCAAGAAGCTAGCGCCAGAATCCACGCACCTATTGTTGGCCCCAATACAGCTGTAGAACCCACAACCGATGCGTTAAGACTAATACCCATTGCAAGACGCCTAAGCGGATATATGTTGCGTACCAGGCCACCAAACATGCACATAAGCATTGATGCGCCTATACCTTGAGCTATGCGCGCCATCATCAATGTGCTTAGCGATGTGGAAAAAGCAGCAGCAAGCGAGGCCGCCCCGAATATTCCCACACCAATACCAAATAGCTTTCTGAACCCTATACGCTCGGCAACAGCAGAGAAAGGTAACAGCGTTATAACAATTGTTATGTTGTAAGCTATGACCACCCGGACTACATGTGATGGTGAGATATTTAACGACTTGGCTATGTTTGGCAAGGCGACATTAACCATAGTGGAGTCTAGCACCACAATTATTAATACCGCCATAAAGGTTAGAACTGCCCAATAACGTCGTGGCCTAGGCAAACCGTCCGGATATTGCTGCTTCTTACGTCTGGGCGAAGTACGCGTCCTAACAGGCTGATATTGTTTTGAATTATCTTTTAATGAAGGTTCATCACTCATGATTTAGGTCTTGGTCTGGTCCAGCCGAAAACTGTTTTTTGCTGAACTCTAGACAAGGTAAGACGCCCTTCGGGAGCATCTTGAGTAAGGGTGGTTCCAGCCCCTATTGTGGCTCCTTTTTGTACCGTAACTGGTGCTACTAGCTGTGTATCGGACCCTATAAACGCATCATCTTCTATAACGGTTTTATGCTTGTTTGTACCATCGTAGTTGCAGGTAATTGTGCCGGCACCAATATTTACGTTATTGCCAATAACAGCGTCACCTACGTAACTAAGATGATTAGCTTTGGAGCTCTCACCAAACACACTGTTCTTGATTTCGACAAAATTGCCTATACGCGTGTTACTAGCTAAGTTTGTACCTGGTCTTAATCTGGCATATGGACCAACATTTGCACCCAAACCAATAACGGCATCGTCTATATGGCTGAAAGCCTCTATAGTTGCACCATCTGATATTGATGAGTTTTTAATAATACAGCCGGGCCCAATATAAACACCATCACCAATCTGGACGTTGCCTTCAAACACGCAACCAACATCTATAAACACATCGCGGCCAACATCAAGATTACCACGTAGATCGAACCTTGCTGGATCTGCTAAAGTTACACCTTTATCCATTAGACGAGCAGCTAGTTCAGCTTGCCAAGCTCTTTCAAGCCGAGCCTGCTGTGCCCTAGTATTAACACCCATAGTTTCCCATGCATGGGAAGGCTGAGCAGTAGTAACTGCAAACCCTTCAGAAACTGCGAGCCCTACTATATCTGTAAGATAGTATTCGTTCTGAGCATTTGAGTTATCTATTTTCCCTAACCACCTTTGCATACAACTTGTGGGGCCGGCAATTATCCCTGTATTTACCTCACGTATGGCTAGCTGATCTGGACTAGCATCTTTGTGCTCAACAATTGCTCTTACATTACCTTTATCATCGCGGACGATACGCCCATATCCTGTAGGATCACTTAAAGTTTCGGTAAGTAGACATAGTTTTTTACTTGCATCGTTTAGTAAGAGTCGTAATGTGCTGGCCTGAACTAGGGGTACATCACCATAAAGAACTAATGTGACGCTATCATCAGCCTGCTTCAACATGGGTAAGGCTTGCTGCACGGCATGGCCAGTACCTAATTGTGGTGACTGTGTTACAAAAGTTAAGCTAGGCAAAGATCCGAAATTCTTTTGGACCTGACTGGCACCATGACCAGTAACTACAACTATCGCTGCAGGTTCAAGTAATGATACTGTTTGCAACACGTGCTCCAGCATAGGCTTACCTGCTATAGAATGCATTACCTTGGGAAGGTTTGACTGCATTCTGGTTCCCTTGCCTGCGGCCAGAATTACTACATTAAGCATGATTTAATCCGTTATTTTTTGGTACTAGCTTTTTTTGCCGCTTTCTTTGCTACCTTTTTTGTCGCCTTTTTTGCGGCTGATTTACGAACTGTTGACTTTTTAGCTGCAGACTTCTTGGCTGCTGTTTTTTTAGCAGCAGCTTGAGATACCACAGCGCTTTGTAAAGATTCTGCACCTTTTATAGTTGCGGCCGTAGCTTCAGCAAGGTTATCAAACTGTGTCTGAAGCATATCCCACCAGCCTTTTACGGCTGCTTCTGCTACATCAGATGCTGTTGATGATGACTCTTCAAGCGCCTTACCAAATAAACCACTACTGTCGCCCGACACCCCCCCTGACTCGTTTGATAAAGTGTTGGCCATGAAAGCACTTATTGTGGCCATTGTTGAGCGCTGCACTTCGAGTGCCTGTATAGTTCCTGACAACATAGACAGATTCATACGCAGCCACTGCTCTACAGCCCTTAGGTCTGAAATGCGACGTTCAAGCTCTTCAGGGGCCATTGTTGCGCTTATAGGCTTGTCAAAACCACCCGAACTGGCAAGATCTTCCCATGCTTTGCGCATCATTTCCATACTAGCCATTAAAGGGTTTTGTGAGGTATCTCCAGCTTGACCAAGTCCAGGCAATATAAACGGGTTGTTCTGATTAGACGCCATAAAAGCTTCCGTCGGTTTAAACCACTAGACCC
>JAJYRX010000044.1 GCA_021793875.1 Pseudomonadota bacterium | reverse complement strand
CTGGGAAATACACGATATAAGCGGTCTGGACGTGCTGCACTGGATACGCTCCAATCACGGACATAGTTTACCCATTATGTTTATTACTAACCGCATAACGGAAGAAGATATAGCAACGGGCCTTAATGCCGGGGCTGATGACTACATAACTAAACCGCTAAGCGAAAAAACCTTTTTAGCTCGAGTTAATGCACTAATACGTAGAAACAGCGTTGTAGCAAGCACTGAAAACCAACCTTTTACAACCGGTATATATCATATAGATCCGGTGTCACAAACCATAAAGGTTAATGGAGAGGAAACCTCTTTGGCTCCCAAAGAATTCGATCTTGCATTACTGTTTTTTCGTAATCCCGGCAGGCTATTTTCTCGCGATATATTAAGTTTTTCCGTTTGGAATCGCGATATACCCGCTACATCACGTACATTAGACACCCATTTATCTAATGTAAGGCGTAAACTTAAACTACACCCGGAAAATGGTGTGCGTTTGCACGCGTCTTATGCACTAGGTTATCGCCTAGAGCTAATAGATAACGAATTAGACTAAAAATTAACCAACCATGCCAAGGCTAATATTAAAAATCATACAGCATGTTTTTACTGTATTGATAATCACAGTATTTAGTACTGCTTTTGCCCAACCATCTGGATCTATGGGTAATGACTTCCTTTACAAGGTTGTTAAAAACGACAACCTCATAAACCTATCGACAAAATACACACAAAACGCAAACAACTGGGTATCACTACAACAACTAAACAACGTACAAGACCCATATGCATTGCCAATAGGCATGGTATTACGCATTCCTCTTTCTTTAATCCCAATGCAGGATGCTACAGCAACTATTAAGCACGTCCAAGGCCAAGCCTATATAAATAGCAGCTCGGCCAGCGTGAACATGCAAGTTAAAGAAGGCGACATCATACGAACAGCTGACAACAGCTTTGCCAGCATCAGCCTGCCAGATAATAGCGTAACCTCTATTCCCAACAACTCTATTCTTACCATAACCCGATTACGCACTTTCAAAGGCACTGAGCTTTTAGACTTTGTTGCCACACTAAATGAAGGCGGAATTGAATCAGTAGTAGACCCAGATGCACATGGCACGGGCAGATTCGAAATAAGAACACCCGTAAGCATCACGGGGGTAAGGGGTACAAAGCTTCGAGTAAGAACCGATAACAATCAAAGCCACAGTGAAGTTATTGAAGGTTCAGCGCAAGTTGGTTTGAGTCAGGCTGATGGACCACGCATTTCATCAAACCAAGGTACTACAGCAAGCCGTGAAGGAGGAATAATGCCTGTTGTAAGTTTACCTGATGCTCCACAAATACCTAGAAATCAGACCTTAAGAAATGGCAGTCAGCTATATTTTGACCCTGTTCATGATGCAATAGCTTACCAAGTAATAATTGCATCCGATCGGGATGGTAAAAATGTTGTTTCTAATACAACCATAGACAACCCTCCAGCCCGTCTTTCTGCTAATGGCCCAGGAAAATGGTATGCATTTGTCCGCTCTATAGATAGCAATGGGTTTATAAGTGCAGATTCTGTAGTTGAATTTGATGGTGTTGCAGTTCTTACAACTAGCGACCAAACCGCTGTAAAAGATTCTAGCGGTAACCCCATACTATTATCCCATTAACTAATGGCAACGCTTGAACCAACCGATGGCAGCGAACTTAAACTAAGGTTATCGCAACGGGTAAAGCGAGAGTGGCTTTATGCAAGCATATTTCTTATTGTTATAACATTTTCTTTATCTTTTTCTTCAGAAAAGCTGGGGCTTAACAAGCTTGACCTACGCCTATATGACTACGCTATGTCTATAGGTAATACCGCACCAGAAAATCCAGAAATTGTAATTGTTACTATTGACGACAGCAGTATTGAATACTTGGGTCACTGGCCATGGAGGCGACAACACCATGCAGAGCTTCTAGAGATACTATCTGATGCACACGCTATAACTATTGACTTGCTTTTTTCTGAGTCTAGCAGTCTTATGCCCGATGACGATGCGGCTCTTGTTACAGCTGTCAAAAATAATGGCAAGGTGTTTTTACCTAGTAAAGTTAGCTTGAATCCACCACATATAACGGAGCCATTTGATTCCCTAGCAACAGCCAGTATGGCCATTGGACATATAAATATACCCATAGACGAAGATGGTGTTGTACGAAGTTTTCAACCAAAGATAAAAGTAGGTTCAGATATAAGTACACATATTATTGTGAAGCTGCTTAAGCATTTGGGTTATTTAAAGAATGAACCTGTCAAATCTGTTTTTGATGGGTACAGCAAGGTCAAGCTAACTTGGTCAGGAGCACCTGGTACATTTACTATGGTGCCTTATTATCGGGTTATAAAGGGCGATTTAAAACCATCTTTCTTTAAAGATAAGTTAGTACTTGTTGGAGCTTGGAGTTCCGGTCTTGGTGACTCATTTCCCACTCCAGTATCTCAGAAAGGCCTGCCAATGGCTGGTGTTGAGATTTTAGCTAATATACTTAACAACGGTATAAACGGATTATGGGTAATAGAACCCGGAATATTGTTGGGCGCTTTTTTAAACATAATTCCCGTATTAATGTGTGTAATAGCACTGCGTCTTCTGTCACCTAACCGTGCATTCATATTTGTGCTAATAGTGCTTATTGGATGCTTTTCCATACCCATTCTGCTACTACATTTATCACTTTTGTGGATATCACCAATAGGCGCAATTATTGGTGTCATACTGTCATATCCAGTATGGTCATGGCGTAGCCAACAGGCCGCACTCTTTCATATAGATACAGAACTAGAGCTTCTTAATAACGACATAATAGGAGCTACTGAAGGCCATAACCCAGCAAGAATTCAGGTTTCGGAAAAAGGTACACGAAGGCCACTAACACAACGTTTGGGAGCGTTGCATCAAGCTATAGAGCAAAGCCGGAATGCCCATAGACAAAGGGATGATGCTATACGTTTTTTATCGCACGATATGCGCTCCCCTTTAAACTCGATTCTAGCGCTATGCGAAATAAACAAACGTGATAATAGTTTGCAAGAAGAAAATGACACGCTCAACCAGTGTGAACGATACGCTAGTCAAACCTTGTCATTAGTTGATGGGTTTGTTGAACTGTCCAGAGCCCAAGGTTCCACATGGAAAATGCATGAGTTCGACGTCAATCAATCTCTACAACAGTCTGCCGAAGATGCCTGGGCTACCGCAATGCGCAAACAGATAAAAATTGTAGTGAACACACCTGAGAAGCCTTGCTGGATGCATGGTGAGCAGCAATTTATAGAGCGTGTCTTTATTAACCTAATAAATAATGCCATACAGTACAGCCCTATAAAAACAACAATCACCTGTAATTTGCAAATTAAAAATAATGAGTACGTTATAAGCATCCATGATCAAGGCTATGGTATGGATGAAAACACCATAGAAAATGCTTTTGTACCATTTAAGAGGTCATCAAATAATAAGTCCCAACATCCTACGGGTGTGGGTCTTGGTTTGGCCTTTGTACAAACTGTAATTAGTCGCCACAGTGGAAGAATAAATATAGAAAGTGAAATTGGTAAAGGAACTAAGATAACCCTATACCTACCCAGTTTAAGCATCATAAAAAAACCCCAGACCTAATAAAAGGCTGGGGTTATAGCACTCAAGTTCCTGAGTATTTACTCTTCAGAACCTTTACTAGTGTCGGCATCGTCTTGTGACTCAGTAACTACATCATCAGTAGATACAGTAGAATCTTCAAACGGGTTTGCCATGGCACGTGCCGCTTCACGCTCAGCTTGATCAAAAGCATGTTTTTCGTGACGTGCAGCATGATATGCCATTCCTGTGCCAGCAGGTATTAAGCGGCCAACGATAACGTTTTCTTTGAGTCCGCGCAGATCGTCTCGCTTGCCCATTATTGCTGCTTCTGTAAGAACCCTTGTGGTTTCCTGGAAAGAAGCCGCTGAAATGAACGAGTCTGTGGACAGAGATGCCTTAGTTATACCTAGCAATACGTTTTCGTATGTAGCCGGTATCTTGCCTTCTGCTTCTACTCTATCGTTTTCGTTTAACAGCTCAGAGCGCTCTACCTGTTCTCCGGTAATGAAGTCGGTATCGCCAGGATCAACAATATTCACACGGCGAAGCATCTGACGTACGATTACTTCTATGTGCTTGTCGTTGATTTTTACGCCCTGTAAGCGATAAACATCTTGGACTTCATTGACAATGTATATTGCCAGTCGCTCTATACCTTGTAGGCGTAATATATCGTGCGGATCTGGAGGGCCATCTATAATCATTTCGCCCTTGTTTACCACCTGACCATCGTGTACCAATACCTGTTTTTCTTTGGAAATCAGGAACTCGTGACTCTCGCCATCAAGGTCGGTAATTATAAGACGCTGCTTGCCCTTGGTTTCTTTACCAAACGAAACAGTACCAGTGACTTCAGCCAGCATACCCGCATCTTTGGGTGAGCGAGCCTCAAATAATTCGGCTACTCGTGGCAAACCACCAGTAATATCACGTGTTTTTTGAGACTCTTGCGGAATACGTGCTAGAACTTCGCCCACATTAACCTGCTGACCATCACGTACTGTGATTAGCGCGCCAACTGGGAAGGAAATGTTTACTGCATGTCCAGTAGCAGCTATACGGATTTCTTCGCCAGCTTCATCTAACAGCTTAATTTGTGGTCGCTGAACCGTACGTCCGGTACGACTCTTTGGTGTGATTACAACCAAGGTAGATAAGCCAGTAACCTCATCCATCTGACGGGCAACAGTTACGCCTTCCTCGATATTCTCGAAACGTACCTGACCAGAGTATTCAGAAATTATTGGCCTTGTTAGAGGGTCCCAGTGAGCCAGACGTTGTCCAGCTTTAACTGTTTCTGAGTCGCCAACATCAATAGTGGCACCATATGGTATTTTGTGACGTTCGCGCTCACGACGGCTTTCATCGTATATAACAATTTCACCAGAACGAGAAATTGCTACACGCTCGCCCTTGCTGTTTGTTACGTAACGCAAGCCTAATGCAAATCCAACCGTACCCGCAACCTTACTTTCTACACCACTAGCCATTGCTGCACGCGATGCTGCACCACCAATGTGGAAAGTACGCATAGTAAGCTGTGTGCCCGGCTCACCAATAGATTGAGCAGCAATAACACCAACTGCCTCACCTTGGTTAACCATAGAACCACGCCCTAAGTCACGGCCATAACAGCTCGCGCAAAGCCCATAACGAGTTTCACATGTTAATGGTGTGCGAACACGAACCTCATCGATGCCAATTTCGTCAATGAGATCAACGGCATCTTCGTCTAATAAGGTTCCAGCTTCTAGGGCAACCTCGTGGGTGTCTGGATGAATTACATCAGCAGATAACACTCGGCCAAGAATACGGTCACGAAGGTGATCAACTACTTCACCGCCCTCTACCAGAGCTTTCATTGCGTAACCATGAGTGGTACCACAGTCTTGCTCTGTAATTACTAGGTCTTGTGTAACGTCTACCAGACGACGCGTTAAGTAACCCGAGTTAGCCGTTTTAAGAGCAGTATCGGCTAGACCCTTACGCGCCCCGTGAGTAGAAATAAAGTACTGAAGTACGTTAAGACCTTCACGGAAGTTAGCAGTAATAGGGGTTTCAATAATAGAACCATCTGGTTTGGCCATAAGCCCACGCATACCAGCTAGCTGACGTATCTGCGCTACTGAGCCTCGGGCACCCGAATCTGCCATCATGTAAATAGAGTTAAACGACTCTTGGGTGACCTCTTCACCTTTACGGTTAACAACTGGTTCGTTGGCCAATTGCTCCATCATGGCCTTACCAACACGGTCACCAGCCTTACCCCAAATATCAACAACGTTGTTGTAGCGTTCCTGAGCTGTAACCAGACCAGAAGAATACTGCTGATCAATAGCCTTAACTTCGTTACTGGCCTCTTCGAGTATGCTTTCTTTTACATCTGGCACCAGCATATCGCCCATGGCAATTGATATTCCACCATGAGTTGCTAGGCGGAAACCAGCCTGCATAAGCTTGTCAGCCAATATTACTGTTGCACGCAAACCGCAACGGCGGAATGACATGTTTATAAGGTTAGAAATTTCTTTCTTCTTAAGGGTTGTGTTCAAAGCCTTAAAAGGCAGCCCTTTGGGTAGAATTTCCGATAACAGAGCACGACCAACTGTTGTTTCTACACGGTTAGTTATGGGCTCCCACTCACCTTCATCATTTTTAACGTAATCGTTTATACGAACCGTTATACGAGTCTGCAGCTCTACCTCTTTACTGTCATATGCACGTCTAACCTCGGCGATATCGGCAAGGAACATGCCTTCACCACGTGCATTAATGCGTTCGCGTGTGGCGTAGTAAAGACCAAGCACTATGTCTTGTGACGGCACTATAGAGGGCTCACCGTTGGCCGGGAACAATACGTTGTTCGAAGCCAGCATAAGTGTACGTGCTTCTAGCTGCGCCTCTAGAGATAACGGCACATGAACGGCCATTTGGTCACCGTCAAAGTCAGCGTTAAATGCCGCACAAACTAACGGGTGCAACTGTATGGCCTTACCTTCGATTAGAACTGGCTCAAAAGCTTGTATGCCCAGACGGTGTAGCGTAGGTGCACGGTTTAACAGTACTGGATGCTCACGAATAACGTCATCGAGAATATCCCATACAACTGGCTCTTGTGATTCCACTAGGCGTTTAGCGGCCTTAATAGTGGTAGCCAAGCCCATTAGCTCAAGCTTATTGAAAATAAATGGCTTAAACAGCTCTAGTGCCATTAGCTTAGGCAAACCGCATTCGTGCAGTTTAAGCTGAGGTCCGACAACAATAACTGAACGACCAGAGTAGTCTACACGTTTACCGAGGAGGTTTTGACGGAAGCGTCCGCTTTTACCCTTGATCATGTCAGCTAATGACTTTAGTTGACGCTTGTTTGCGCCCGTCATAGCCTTGCCTCGACGACCATTATCTAGCAGGGAGTCTACTGATTCCTGCAACATGCGTTTTTCGTTACGCAATATGATATCAGGAGCCTTAAGCTCTATAAGACGTTTTAAGCGGTTATTACGGTTAATTACCCTGCGGTATAAATCGTTAAGATCGGAGGTTGCGAAGCGACCACCATCTAGTGGAACTAGTGGACGTAGCTCTGGTGGAAGCACCGGCAATACTTCCATAATCATCCAATCTGGTTTGATACCAGACTTCTGGAAGCCTTCTAATACTTTAAGTCTCTTGGATATTTTCTTTACACGAGCAGCCGAACCAGTGGTTTTTATTTCAGCACGTAAAGACTCTACTTCCTTGTCTATATCTATGGTGCGCAGCAGCTCACGAACTGCTTCTGCGCCCATAAGAGCCTCAAAGTCGTCGCCATATTCTTCTGTCTTAAGAAGAAAGTCGTCATCGGACATTATTTGTCCACGTTTTAGCGGCGTCATGCCTGGCTCAATTACACACCAAGCTTCAAAATATAGAACCCTTTCTATATCGCGCAGGGTCATGTCTAATACCATGCCCAAACGAGAAGGAAGGCTCTTGAGGAACCATATGTGTGCAACCGGACTGGCCAACTCAATGTGACCCATACGCTCACGGCGCACCTTCGCTACGGTTACCTCTACACCACACTTCTCACAAATTACACCGCGATGCTTAAGGCGCTTGTACTTACCGCATAAACATTCGTAATCTTTTACAGGGCCAAATATTTTGGCACAGAAAAGACCGTCGCGCTCGGGACGAAACGTGCGATAGTTAATAGTTTCAGGTTTTCGGACTTCACCAAACGACCAGGAACGAATTTTCTCGGATGATGCTATACCAATTTTAATAGCATCAAACTGTTCGTCTTGCGAAACCTGTTTAAATAAATCGAGTAGCGCTTTCATTATTTACGCTCCAAATCCATGTCCAGAGCAAGGGATCGGATCTCCTTGACCAGAACATTGAAAGATTCCGGCATGCCAGCATCTATGACATGATCACCTTTAACGATGTTTTCATAGACTTTAGTACGGCCGCTTATATCGTCAGACTTAACAGTGAGCATTTCTTGAAGTGTATATGCTGCACCATATGCTTCAAGTGCCCACACTTCCATCTCACCAAATCTCTGACCACCAAACTGTGCCTTACCGCCTAATGGCTGCTGAGTTACCAGGGAGTATGGTCCGGTAGATCGGGCATGCATTTTCTCATCAACTAAGTGATGTAGCTTGAGATAGTGCATATATCCAATAGTTACTGGGCGTTCGAACTTCTCACCTGTACGTCCGTCTATAAGCCATGCCTGTGTGCGATCTTCTGTAAGGTCCAGTTGTTTTGCAAGCTCGTCCGGGTATGCAAGCTCAAGCATTTCTGTAATTTCGGCTTCAGTTGCGCCGTCGAATACAGGAGTAGCAACTGGTAGACCATCTTTAAGATTACGTGCCAGCTCTATGATTTCATCGTCAGTAAGTTTGGAAATTTTCTTACCTACAGCATCACCTGCACCGGCGGCACTGTAAACCTTGGCAAGATACTCACGTAATTGCTTAACTTGCGCAGTACGTTCATTTTCCAGCATTTCTGCAATGCGGTAACCCATGCCCTTAGCTGCCCAACCTAGGTGAACTTCTAGTACCTGACCCACGTTCATTCGTGAAGGTACACCAAGTGGGTTAAGCACTATGTCTACCGCTGTTCCATCGGCCATGTGCGGCATGTCTTCAATAGGTGTTATATGAGACACTACACCTTTGTTACCATGTCGTCCGGCCATTTTGTCACCTGGCTGCAGGCGACGTTTAACAGCAAGGTAGACCTTGACCATTTTCAGCACACCTGGCGGCAGTTCATCGCCTTGCGTAAGCTTTTTGCGCTTCTCTTCAAAGGCTATATCAAACTGCTGACGCTTTTGCTCCAAAGAATCTTTGGAGTGCTCTAACACATTAGCATCATCTTCATCTGCGAGACGTATATCAAACCACATCCAGCGATCTGACTTGGCCAGCTCTTGCAGATATTCTTCGGTAATGGTGCTACCTTTCGCAAGCTTTTTAGGACCACCGTTAACCACCTTACCAACCAGAAACTTGCTAATACGATCAAAAATATCGTTTTCAACAATGCGTAGCTGGTCTTTAAGATCTTGGCGATAGCGACGTAGCTCATCGTCAATTATGGATTGAGCACGTTTGTCACGCTCAATACCTTCACGAGTAAAGACTTGTACATCAATTACTGTGCCTACAGTTCCTGAAGGAACTCTTAAGGATGTGTCTTTTACATCGGAGGCTTTTTCACCAAATATAGCGCGCAATAGTTTTTCTTCTGGTGTAAGCTGAGTTTCACCCTTAGGCGTAACCTTACCAACCAGAACATCATCAGCGCGGACTTCTGCTCCAATATAGACAATACCCGATTCATCGAGGCGGTTTAGCTGAGTTTCTGGAAGGTTACTGATATCACGAGTTAAGA
>JAJYRX010000043.1 GCA_021793875.1 Pseudomonadota bacterium | reverse complement strand
CAGTGCATCAAGGTTTTCCGGTTCAGTTTTTAGCTTGCGTGCCGCATCAAAAATTGCAGACATTCGTTGCTCTGCGATTTCTAAAGCATTAGGATCAAGTTCTAAGCGGTTTGAGTATGAGTTAAGTTCAGATATAGCCTCTGTACAAGAAATAAGAGCAGAATCTATTGTGGTTAGTATGTTTTGTACAGAGCTGTCGTGCGAGGCTATATTTTGTACTTCTGAATAAGCCTTAGTTAGCATTTGCCGAACGCTTGCAGTTTCGTCATCAAGAATATTAAGTGCGTTAGCACATGCTTGTATAAGAGACTGTGCATTGGCTAGTCGGCTGTGGTTCTGGTTTAAGGTTTCCCACTCGTTGTCTTGCAAGTTTAATAAAGATAACTCATCTAGCTGCCACTGAATTTGCTCGCGCTTATGAGCTCGCTGCTCGGCAGATGATAAAGCGTTGTCTAGTTCCTTTTTACATTTTTGCCAGTTATCCCATGCTTTTGATACTTGCAGTGCTTGTGTTCTAGCATTTGCCTGGGCATCTAAAAGGCTGCGCTGGTGCCCAGGCCTTAGAAGTAATTGATGGGCATGTTGACCATGAATATCTATCAATAATGACGCCAGTTCCTTTAGCTGGGTAAGGGTAGACGGTATGCCGTTGATAAAGGCGCGGCTGCGACCATTAGAGTCTATAGTGCGCCTTATTAGGATTACGTCATCCAGAGGTATGTCGGAATTCTCTAACCATTTTTTAGCTTCGTTGGTTGGTGAGAAAATAGAGGTTATATCTGCTTTGCTACAGCCTTGTCTTACTACCGTAGACGTTGCTCTGGCCCCTAATGTTAATGAAAGAGCGTCTACTAGTATTGACTTACCTGCTCCTGTTTCACCGGAAAACACTGTGAAACCAGATTCAAAGTTAATATCGGCTTTATCAACAATAACAAAATTGTTTATATGCAAAGACTGCAGCATAGGTGTTACTCGATATCGTCGTTGGGTTGTGGCATACGGTTCCAATGCATTTTGCGGCGTAGTGTAGAGTAAAAGCTATACCCTGAAGGGTGTACCAGACGTACACCATGATTGGCGCGGCGTACATCGATACGATCGCCAGCCTGACAGTTAGACCAGGTTTGCATGTCGAAGTGGACTACAGCACCGCTTTCAACGCGGCTGAGAGAATTGATTGTAAGGCTTAGTGTGCCCGTGTCGGGTAACACAATGGGGCGATTAGATAAAGTTTGTGGCGCTACAGGTACTAGTAGCATCGCGTTGAGTTCCGGGTGCACTATAGGGCCATTAACCGATAATGAGTAAGCAGTTGAGCCTGTAGGTGTTGAAACAATAATACCGTCAGCGCGCTGGGTGTACATAAATAAACGGTTATGTTCTACCAACACTTCTATCATTCCTCCACGCCCAGCGCGGTTAAGTACAACGTCGTTAAGGGCTAGCCCAGAATATAATGTTTCACCATCACGAACAACGCGGCCTTGTAGCATTGTACGGTTTTCGACTGAATAGTTACCATTAAGCACTTGGCTTATGGCATCAGTGGCATTGTGTATAGGAATATCGGTTATGAACCCAAGGCGACCATGGTTTATTCCAATTAAAGGAACACCACTTGATGCTAGCAGGCGAGCAGCACCAAGCATGGTGCCGTCACCACCCATTACCACCGCAAGGTCGGCGGTTTTGCCTATGGTTTTATAGTCGGCAAGAGTGTATTCAACAATACCTGTGTTTTTAGCGGTGTCGGTCTCAATAAGAACCTCACGCCCAGCACTTGCCAATGTTTTAGCAACATTGCGTAGCGGGGTGTCTAGGCCGCTGTCTTGGTAACGGCCAATAATAGCAATGGTTTTAAAGTGCATAATGCGGTTCGCCATAATAAATTAGCTAGCTGATTGTTGAATTATAGATTGGCAACGTTATTATGGCTTCAGGTAAAACACCCAGTGTGGGCATCTTTGTCATAGAATAAACATATGGATGACAGATCAAGATCTCTTCTACAAGCTCTTGTGGAGCGTTATATTTCCGACGGTCAGCCCGTAGGCTCGCGTACGTTGTCCAAGGTGTTCGACCTATCGCCAGCAACAATACGCAATGTAATGGCCGATCTAGAAGATTTAGGCTTAGTGCACAGTCCGCATACATCTGCAGGGCGTGTGCCAACGCCGCGCGGCTATCGTCTGTTCGTCGACCAGCTGCTAGCTGCAAAAAGGTTTGATAAACCAAACTTGGGTCAACTTGAAAAGCTGCCTCCCGCGTCCGACCCCGGTCGTACAGTATCTGCTGCTGCAAATCTGCTGTCTGATCTCTCCCAGTTTGCAGGAGTAGTTCTTACTCCAAAGCGCACTCAGGTTTTTCGCCAAGTAGAGTTTATACGTTTATCCGAGCGGCGCGTATTACTTATAATTGTTACGCCCGATGGCGACGTGCAAAACCGCATATTGTTTGTCAAGCGCGACTACCCCGAACACGAGCTTATAGAAGCAGCCAACTTCTTTAATCAAAACTTTGCTGGTCTATCATTTGCTCAGGTGCGCAAGCGTTTGTCAAAAGAGCTAGCCACACTAAAAGAAGATATATCTCGTCTTATGCAGGCTGCTGTAGATGCTGGTACCGATACCTCTAGTAGCGATGATTCTGTAGTTATATCGGGTGAAAGCAAGTTGCTCGATATTGCCGATATTGCATCAGACCTAGACAGGTTACGCAGTATGTTCTCTTTGTTCGAGAAGAAAACAGAATTATTACAATTGCTTGATGCGTCAAGTCATGGGCAGGGCGTTCAAATTTTTATTGGCGGCGATTCAAACTTGGTGCCCCTTGAAGATGTATCGGTAGTTGCGGCGCCATACGGAGTAGATGGTAAGGTTGTAGGAACATTAGGGGTAATTGGCCCATCGCGTATGGCTTATGAGCGTGTTATACCAATAGTGGATATTACCGCGCGTCTGTTGTCTAATGCGCTTAGTTCAAACTCAGATTAACCGCCCAAAAATGGCCCTAATTTTTAATGTTTAAGTCAGCAAAAACGCGCTATCTGCCGGAACCCACCGATCCGCATGCTTTCGATTTTGATCCGCCTATACGTGACTATCGAAGCATAGGCATATTGCTTATTAACTTAGGCACCCCCGATAAACCTACGCCCTCGTCCATAAAAACCTATTTGCGAGAGTTTTTGTCTGACACTCGTGTAATTGAAATGCCACAAATAGTTTGGCAGTTAATTCTGCGAGGGTTTGTATTACCGTTCAGACCAAAGAAATTGGCTGAAAAATATAGCCAAATTTGGTTTGAAGAGGGCTCCCCATTACTGGTGTATAGCCAAGATCAGGCAAAAGGTGTTGAAGAACGTTTGCGCAAACAAGGGTTGGATGTGCATTGTGAGTTAGGGATGCGTTACGGTAACCCATCAATACAAAGCGCTATGGATAAGCTACAGCAAAAAGGCTGTGAACGTATTCTGGTGTTGCCGTTGTACCCGCAGTATGCAGCCAGCACCACGGCAACAGCTATAGACACAGTAAACCGGTATGCTGCACGTCGCCGTAATCAGCCTGAAATGCGATTCATTAAAAGGTATGCCGACGATAAAGGATACATAAACTGCATGGCAAACAAAGTTAAACAGTTTTGGCAGGAAAAAGGTATGCCCGATTACCTGCTGCTTAGCTACCATGGCTTGCCACGTCAGGTTATAGAGCTAGGTGATCCATATTATCGTGATTGCATGGACACTACTATGCGGCTTAAAGAAGCTTTGGGTGCTGAAGGACACAGAGTAAAAGCGTCTTTTCAAAGTAGGTTTGGGGCTCAAGAGTGGGTTCAGCCATACACTGAGCCTACGCTAAGAGATTGGGCTAAAAAAGGTGTTAAGCGCGTAGATGTCATGTGTCCGGGTTTTTTAGCCGATTGCCTAGAAACATTAGAGGAAATTCAAATAGAATGTCACGATGCTTTTCTTGAAGACGGTGGTGAAGAATTGAACTATATTCCATGTTTAAATAACGATGCCAATTGGCTAGATGCACTTACCGATATTGCTAAACGAAACTTAGGTGGTTGGTATTAGTTTATTTGCTTTTCTTTTGTGTGGTTGTTGCAATACACTATAAATACTTTACAAATGAAATAAAGCGAATATTATGCTTAGAAGAAACCCTCGCGGCGACTACCCCGTCGTCCATGAAACTGCTTTTGTAGATCCAACAGCAATACTGTGTGGTCTTATACGTGTAGATGCACATGTCTTCATAGGGCCATATGCTGTTATACGTGCCGACGAAGTAGATGAAGATGGTCATATGGAACCAATCACTATTGGTGCCAATTCAAATATACAAGATGGTGTGGTTATACACTCCAAAGATGGTGCATCAGTTACCATAGGCGAGCACACATCAATAGCTCATCGATCCATTGTGCATGGCCCTTGCGTTGTTGGTAGTCATGTGTTCATAGGTTTTAACAGTGTTCTTTTTAACTGTACCGTTGCCGATAATGCAGTAGTACGACATAACTGTGTAGTAGATGGTCACGATATCCCTGAAGGCTTTTATCTGCCATCAGCTACCGTGGTAACCGGCGCTACCGATCTAAACTCATTACGTACAGTACCAACATCTGCGCGTGAGTTCTCAGAGTCAGTTATTCATACAAATATCAATCTGGCACAAGCTTACAGGCGAATTCAAAACGAGTTTTAAAAATATTCAAGTGGTAACTCTTGAAATTGGGGGCATGTGCCCCCAATTTGCTTTAAGGCTTATTCTATTTAACGTGGAGATCATATGTCAGGTAGCAAATCAGCAGACTCTGATACCAAAAAAACACAAATGCCCCAGACTGATGCTAACCAGGAACAGCCAGAAATAACAGAGGGTAAAACCGAAAACTTAGAGGCTGAGTCAGCCGAGCAGCCACCTGCAGACTGGTTTAAGCAGCAGGCCGAGGCCGAAGAAAAAATTGCTCACTATCATGATGAGTTATTACGTGCTCGTGCCGAGGTTGAAAACATACGCAGACGCTCGCAAGAAGAGGTATCCAAGGCAAGGAAGTTTGGCATAGAGTCTTTTGCAGAAAGCCTGGTGCCAGTAATAGACAGCCTTGAAGCGGCTCTCGATCAGCCAGATCAAAGTGCACAATCCTGGCAAGAAGGTGTTGAAACCACCTTGAAACAGCTACTATCTGCTTTCGAGCGAAACTCTTTGAAAGCCGTAGCACCACAGCCTGGTGATAGCTTTGACCCACATGTGCATCAGGCAATTTCTCAGGTGCCTTCAGAGCAACCACAGGGAACAGTGGCACAACTGCTACAGAAAGGGTACACAATTTCCGACAGGGTGCTGCGTCCTGCGCTAGTTATGGTGTCTTCTGGTCAATAGATATAGGCGGGGCTTGAAAATATCTGCACCGACCCCATTTAAACAACATACACAACTTGCATCTAAATTTTTTCAGAGTTAAACATCATGGGAAAAATAATTGGAATAGACTTGGGAACTACTAACAGCTGTGTAGCTGTTCTTGATGGTGGTAAACCCAAAATCATAGAAAATGCAGAGGGTACACGCACCACGCCTTCCGTGGTTGCTTATATGCCCGATGGCGAAATACTGGTTGGTGCGCCCGCAAAACGTCAGGCCGTCACAAACCCTCAAAATACTCTAACTGCGGTAAAGCGTCTTATTGGGCGTCGCTTTGAAGAAAAGGCGGTGCAACAAGACATAGACCTCATGTCTTATAAAATTATTAAGGCAGAAAATGGCGACGCTTGGGTAGAAGCACAAGATAAGCAGCTTGCACCGCCACAGGTATCGGCTGAAGTTCTGCGTAAAATGAAAAAAACGGCCGAAGATTACCTTGGTGAAGAGGTAACAGAGGCTGTAATCACCGTACCAGCCTATTTTAACGATAGTCAGCGTCAAGCAACCAAAGACGCCGGTCGTATCGCTGGTTTAGAGGTTAAGCGCATAATCAACGAGCCAACCGCAGCAGCTCTTGCGTTTGGTCTCGATAAAACAGACAAAGGTGACCGTAAAATTGCAGTGTATGACTTGGGCGGCGGTACCTTTGACGTATCTATCATTGAAATAGCTGATATAGACGGCGAAAAGCAGTTCGAGGTTTTATCCACCAATGGTGATACTTTCTTAGGTGGTGAAGATTTCGACCAACGCCTAATAGAGTACATAATTGACGAGTTCCGCAAAGAAAGCGGCAGTGACCTTTCTAAAGATGTGCTGGCCTTACAGCGTTTGCGAGAGGCAGCTGAAAAAGCCAAAATTGAGCTTTCCTCAACCCAACAGACCGAAATTAACCTGCCTTATATAACAGCAGACGCATCAGGTCCTAAGCACCTTAACCTGAAAATTACTCGTGCCAAGCTAGAGGCTTTGGTCGAAGAGCTTATCGAGCGTAGTCTTGTGCCATGTCGTACTGCTATTAAAGATGCAGGCATCAAGGTATCCGACATAGACGACGTAATTCTGGTTGGTGGTATGTCACGCATGCCCAAGGTGCAAGAGAAAGTTAAAGACTTCTTTGGTACCGAACCACGTAAAGATATTAACCCCGACGAAGCAGTTGCTGCCGGTGCGGCCATACAGGGGTCCGTGCTTTCAGGCGACAGACAGGATGTTCTTTTGTTAGACGTTACACCTCTATCATTGGGTATAGAAACCCTTGGTGGTGTAATGACCAAAATGATACACAAAAACACCACAATACCTACCAGGTACTCACAGGTGTTTTCTACGGCAGAAGATAACCAACCTGCAGTAACAATTAAGGTTTTCCAGGGCGAGCGTGAAATTGCATCCGGTAACAAGGCTCTGGGCGAGTTCAACCTAGAAGGTATACCGCCAGCAGCACGTGGCGTACCTCAAATTGAGGTTACCTTCGATATCGATGCCAATGGTATTTTGCATGTTTCGGCAAAAGACAAAGGCACGGGCAAGGAAAACAAAATCACAATTAAGGCTAGTTCAGGCCTTAGTGAGGAAGAAGTAGAACGCATGGTTAAAGACGCTGAGGCTAATGCCGAGGAAGATAAGCGTGTAGCTGAGCTTGCTCATGCCAGAAACCAGGCCGACGCACTTGTACACTCCACTCGCAAGTCGCTTGAAGAGTATGGCGACAAGCTTGAAGAAGCCGAGAAAAAGGGCATAGAAGAAGCTATCAAAGAGCTTGAAGAAGCACTTAAAGATGGTGACAAAGAAACTCTTGAAGCAAAGTCTGAGGCTTTGACCAATGCAGCTCAAAAGCTTGGTGAGAAAATGTATGCCGATATGCAGGCTCAGGCAGAGGCTGCTCAAGGGGCAGAAGGCGGCGAACAAAAGCCTGAAGATGAAAACGTTGTAGATGCTGAGTTTAAAGAAGTAAAAGACGACGATAAGTAATAGCTTCAACTTTTTTCTGGCCCGATTTCCGTACTCAGCAACGGGGTCGGGCATTATTGTTTAATTGGTAACCATGTCTAAACGAGATTACTACGAAATTCTGGGGGTTGAAAAAAACGCCTCAAAAGACGATTTACGCAAGGCGTATCGTCGTATGGCAATGAAATACCACCCGGACCGCAACCCAGACAGCGCCGAGGCCGAAGAAAAGTTTAAAGAAGCCAAAGAAGCATACGAAGTATTGTCTGATGACGATAAGCGGGCTGCATACGACCGGTTTGGCCATGCTGGTGTAGACCCAAGTGCTGCCGCAGGTGCTGGTGGCATGGGTGGAGCCGGTTTTGCTGACGTGTTTGGTGATATCTTTGGCGATATTTTTGGTGACATGGGCTCATCCCGCGGTCGTGGTGGCCCACAGGTATATCGTGGTAGTGACCTTAAATACACATTAGAAATTAGTCTTGAACAGGCGGCTAGCGGTTACGATACCGAAATTCGTGTTCCAAACTGGGAAAACTGTGAAACATGTTCTGGTTCTGGTGCAGCCCCTGGCTCTAGTCCCGTCACATGTACCACCTGTAAAGGGCATGGTGCAGTGCGCATGCAGCAAGGTTTTTTCAGTGTGCAGCAAACCTGTCCAACATGTCGTGGGTCTGGTCAAGAAATCAAAGACCCTTGTCGCAAGTGCGACGGCGTAGGTCGCATACGCAAAAGCAAAACGTTACAAGTCTCTATACCAGCAGGTATAGACGATGGTATGCGTATACGCTCAGCTGGAGACGGTGAGCCCGGTATTAATGGTGGCCCCCCGGGTGACTTATATGTCGAAATCCGAATTAAACCACATGGCATTTTTGTGCGTGAAGGCGAAGATCTACGCTGTGAGATAACCATCCCCTTTACCACTGCAGCCCTTGGGGGTGAGGTTGAAGTCCCTACACTCATGGGACGTGCCAGCATAAGCATTCCTGAGGGAACACAAACGGGTAAGGTTTTCCGTTTACGAGGCAAAGGTATAAAAGGGGTTCGCTCTAGCTATCCAGGTGACCTTTATTGTCATGTATCACTGGAAACACCAGTACGCCTTACAGACGAACAGAAAGATCTACTCCGTCAATTTGAAAGCTCACTTGATAAAGGGGGCGATAAGCATTCCCCCATTACCAAGTCGTGGAAAGACAGGGTTAAAAGCTTTTTTAGTTAGCCTTTTCTTTGAAGTCCCCCGCAATGGATATGCTTAACCTTGCGGGGTCAAATACTTTACGTAAAGCATTGTTTACATCATCGGCGCTAAGCTCTTGCAACCGTTCGTCAATTTCTTCAGACCATTCAAAAGAGCGCTCAGTGTTAAGGTAATGCAGCCATGTGCTAGCAAGCACTGAATCTCTGGACCTAGCTAGCCTGCGGTAGTTCAGTAAAGCTTTAACTCCTTGCTGTACCTCGTCTTCACTAAAACCTTCTTCTAAAACCTTATCTATTTCTTCGTTAATTGCTGTTTCCAGCCTTTCACGATTTTCTGGAGCAAATATGGCATATATAGTCCAGCTACCGTTTGGTTCGTATGAAGACAAGTCTAAACTGCTTCTGACGTTGTAAGATAATCCTTCCTGGGTTCTCACTCGATTCCAAAGTCGAGAAGTTTCTGAGCGACCTAAAAGGTAGTCAGCCATATATAATGCAGCGAAATCATCACTAGTATCTTGTATTTCTAGCGGCATGCTTGCCATATAAAACGCATTGGCCTTACCTGGCGTTTCAATATTAAACATCTTGGGCTCTACCTCGTGATACGGACTGCTAACTCGCTCGTATCCAGGGCTAGATTTCCAGTTCTGAAAGCCCTCGGTTATAGCCTGTTTAACTTGCTTAGCGTCGAAATCCCCCACCGCACTAAACGTTACATTGGCTATTCCATAAAATTCATCATGAAAAGCTAGTAGCTGCTCGCGGGTTAGCGCATTTATGTGGTCTTTGGACTCTTCAAAATCAGGTACATACCTAATATCATTTTCAGGCCAGTTGTTTGCGTGCCGCGCAAGTTTGCGTGATGCCAGTGCCTGAGGGTCGGCCATTGCATCTGCTATGGCGGTGTTACTGATACGCTTGTACTCGGCTAG
>JAJYRX010000042.1 GCA_021793875.1 Pseudomonadota bacterium | reverse complement strand
ATTATGGATACTAATATGAGCAATGTTGCCACTGCTAGTATGGTGGGGCTTATCTGTTCCCGTATGCCTGCAAACATTTGTCTTGGTATAGTGCGCTGCTCTGGGCCCGCCAAAAATAGTACCAATACTATTTCATCAAATGAGGTAACAAACGCAAACAGTGCACCAGAAATAACACCCGGGCGAATAATGGGGAGCATGACAGTTCGGAACACGAAAAATGGGGAACCGCCAAGGCTTAGTCCGGCTTGATACAAAGAACGGTCGAAACCGCTTAAAGTAGCTGTAACCGTTATTATTACGAAGGGTATTCCAAGAGCGGCATGAGCAATTATTAACCCTGGGAATGTTGCTACCAGATTGAAACGTGTATAGAAGAAAAACATGCCGGCAGCCACAATAATAAGGGGTACTATCATAGGTGACAGCATAAGAGCCGTAATAAGTCGCCTAAACGGCATGTGAGAGCTGGTTAAACCAACTGCAGCCACCGTGCCCAATGTAGTAGCAATTATGGTTGCAAAAATGCCAACTATAAAGCTATTGCGTATAGCAAGCATCCAATTACTACTATTAAAAATATCGTTATACCACCTAAGGGAATAAGCCTGAGGATCCAGCTTTAGCATACCCTTGGTAAAACTGAAAAAAGGCTCAGCATTGAATGACAGCGGCACTATAACAAGTATGGGCAATATAAGAAAAAATAGAACAAACCAAGACCAGGACCTTAATATCCATGCACCAAGCCTATGCCATATAGAATAATATTTAAGTGGTGTGCTCATGGTTAACCCAGTTTAATATTGCTAGCACCGACTAGCTTGTCATAAACCCAATACAACAGCAAAATAAGCACTAACAATAACGTTCCAAGGGCTGCAGCAAGACCCCAGTTATTGGACTCCTGCATGTGAAAGGCTATTAAGTTGGAAATCATTTGACCATCGGTACCACCAACTAGTGCCGGGGTTATGTAATAACCCACAGAAATAATAAAAACCAACAAAGATCCGGCGCCAAGACCTGGTAATGACAAAGGTAAAAACACTCTTGCGAAGGCAGCAAACGGCTTGCTACCCAAAGACATTGCTGCTCGCACGTAAGCCGGGTCTATACTGCGCATAACGCTGTATAACGGTAGTATCATGAATGGCAATAATATATGCGTCATTGCAATAATAGTTGCATAACGTGTATATAAGACTTCTATTGGCTGGCTTAGAAAGCCTACACTTATAAGTATGGAGTTAATTACACCGTTAGTTTGCAACAGGGCTATCCATGCGGTGGTTCGTACTAACAAAGATGTCCAGAACGGCAGCAGCACAAAAATCATTAGCACACTTGCCTTCTTACGCGGTGCATGTGCCAGATAATAAGCTAATGGGTAGCCTAACAATATACACAAGGCAGTTATGGTAAGTGCAAGCGCAAGCGTTTTCCCATAAAGCTGAATATATATACGTGCAGAACTACGCGCCTGTATTTCATCATCAGGGTTACGCTCCAAATCCAAAGCGGTAAGGTAATAACTATCTGTGTACACCAAACCAACCTGACGTATTGCCCGCCATAAGTCAGGTTGAGACCATCGTTTATCCAGCTCTAATAAAATTTGTGCGCCTGACTTTTCTAGAACATCAGGTTCTTGTGATCTTAATCTTCTGGCACTTGAATTCACTAGACTTGATGCCCCAGGCCAGGATCTGTTTACCGCTGCAGCAAACACTCCAGCTTTACGATCAAGAGCCATTTGCCTTAATTCCATAGCCATTGAAGTTAAAGCCTTATCATCTGGTGTTCCTGATCGGTCCCATTCAGATAGGTTGGCCATGGTTTCAGGAATTAGCACAACTATATCTGGGTTATAGACACTGCGATATAGCATTGAGGCTATTGGCGCCACAAAAGAGAAAAATATAAACACCAAGAGTGGAGCTACCAGACCCAGCGCAACCAACCTGCGCCTTCTGGCACTGCGTCGTTCCTGTTTTTGTTCAGCGACACTTAAACCTGGTTGGCTAAGCGCCGGGCTCTGGTAACCACTCATATTACTGCAACAACCACTCGTTAAACTTTTCACCTAGGCTTTCACCGAAGTCTGCCCAGAATATGCCATCGGCCTTAATACCCTTGTCTACATGAGATGATGGAAGGTGATCAACGACATCTTTATCAACCATCTCCATAGATGACTTTCTTGGAGGGCCATAAGCTACATCTTGGAAGCCTGATAATGCTTCAGTGCTAGTAGTAAACGCTACAAACTCTAATGCTTGCTCTAAGCGAGGTGTGCCTTTAACTATGCCCCATGCATCTAGATCATAAACGTGACCATCCCACACTATATTGAAAGGCTTATTCTCAGTTTGTATGGCATCGAAGAAACGGCCATTAGCGGACTGAACATAAGTAGCGCCACCATCGTTAAGCAGCTGCGGTGCTTGAGACCAGCTGTCAAACCATACTATGTCGTCTTTTATGGAATCTAGTTTGTCGAAAGCACGTTGTTGACCTTCTGAGGTTGCCAGCACATCGTAAACTTCGTCAGCGGGAACTCCGTCAGCCAACAATGCCCACTCTAGGTTAACCTGAGCCTTTTTGCGAAATGCTCTTTTACCAGGAAAGTTTTCTGTATCAAAAAGATCTTTTATTGTTTCGGCCGGATTGTCGCCAACCGTATCGCGGTTATAAGCAAACACTGTACTCCAGATGATTTCACCTACCCCGCACTCATTTTCCAACGCGGCCGGTACGAAATCTTCGGTAGCAGCAACACCATCGGGGCTGGGCAATAAAATATCGTGAGGAATTACCTCAAGTAGGCCTTCAGAACATGCACGCTCCAGATCAATTGTTTCAATATCTACTACATCCCATTGAATGGATCCGGACTCTACTTGAGCCTTAATTTCGGCTACGCCACCTGTATAGTTTTCAAATAAGACCTTATTACCTGTTTCTTTCATGTATGGGTCTATTTGATGTTTCTGTTGGGCAGCACCATATGCACCACCAAAAGAAACTACTGTAAGAGTTTCCTGTGCATGTACTGTACCTGCAAGCGCAAGGCCAGTAACTAGTGCAACCCCTGCCAAGGGTTTAAATGGGTTCATGTTGTTTGCCTCCTGTGATGGAAAAGTTATTTGCCTGTATAACTTGTTTATATGAAAATTTAGGCAGGTTTAAATGCGAAGCAATCTTGCGCCGACCAGCTAAGAATAGCCTGGTCGCCGACACTAAAACGAGGAGCGTTTATATCGTTAAGCGCTTTGACCACCACTTTGGTACCATCAGCCAGGTCAAAATAATAACGAATGAAGTCTCCCACGTAATGACGTGCCACAAAGCTTGCGTCAACTTGATTGACATTGTTACCTTGCGCAGCACCTATTACTAGCTTTTCGGGTCGTATAGAAAAAATGCCGTCTGTTTCATGTTCAGAACAGTCGCCATTACGAGCAATAAGGGCCGTACCGTTAGGAAGCGTAGCCTTAGCTTCACCTCCACTTGTTATTACATTTTTTACCGGTATTAGATTGTTTTCACCAATGAAGCTTGCGACAAATGCGTTTGCCGGCTGCTCATAAAGCACACTTGGTGATGCATACTGCTGTACTATGCCCTGATCAAACACTGCTATGCGACTAGACATGGTTAATGCCTCTGTTTGATCATGAGTTACATAAATAACAGTAAAACCCAGTCTTTGATGCAGCCTAGTTATTTCAAACTGCATTTGCTCACGCAACTTTTTATCAAGAGCGCCAAGAGGCTCGTCCATAAGAACTAAAGTTGGCTCAAATATTAATGCTCTAGCCAAAGCCACCCGCTGACGCTGACCACCGGATAGTTGTCCAGGATGACGATTGCCAAAACTGGATAGCTCTATTAGATCGAGGTACTCACTTACTCTAGTGTTGATTTCTGCCTTAGGCATTTTACGTACACGCAATGGGTAAGCAAGATTTTCGGCTACCGTCATGTGAGGGAAAAGAGCATAGTTCTGAAAAACCATGCCAATATTGCGTTTATATGGTGCGGTGCGTGTAATAGGCCGACCATTAATTGTTATAGAACCACTGGTTACGCCCTCAAAACCGGCTAGCATCATTAGCACTGTTGTTTTGCCCGAACCAGATGGACCGAGCAGCGTTACAAATTCACCCTCGTTTACATCGAGGTTGAAATCTTTCACTACGAGAGTACGTTGGTCGTAGGTTTTTTTAACACCAGTAAATTTAAGAAAAGTACTACTATTTGAACAGGCCATTGATACTGCGCCTTAATGTAATTATTTACTTGTTAGTTTTGACTATAAAGTGGCAGCTGCATAGGTACTATTAGGGTTTGTATCTAAACAGACCGTCTCAATAGCCAACATCTATTAGAACAGTAAAAACAATCAATTATATTTTCTGCTTATTTACAATTAAACTGGATAGTAGCCGTACAACAAAACGAGGTAATATCCATGAAAAGAAAGCTTACAACTGCTGCTGGCGCCCCTGTAGCTGATAATCAAAACTCTCTTACAGCCGGGCTGCGCGGCCCCATACTTTTGCAAGACGTATGGTTACTAGAAAAGCAGGCCCATTTTAATCGTGAAGTAATTCCTGAACGCCGCATGCACGCGAAGGGAGCCGGTGCATTCGGGGTATTTACAGTAACCCACGACATAAGCAAATACACACGAGCCAAGCTATTTTCAGAAGTAGGTAAGCAAACTCCCGTGCTTGTTCGGTTTTCTACTGTTGCAGGAGAACGAGGAGCCGCCGATGCAGAACGTGATATACGCGGCACAGCAATCAAATTCTATACGGAAGAAGGTAACTGGGATCTGGTTGGTAACAATACACCCGTATTTTTCTTCCGTGACCCACTAAAGTTTCCCGATCTCAATCATGCAGTAAAGCGTGATCCAAGAACAGGTATGCGCAGCGCACAAAACAACTGGGAATTCTGGACAGGCCTACCCGAGTCACTGCATCAAGTAACCATAACCATGAGTGACCGTGGCATACCCTTTGGTTTCCGTAACATGCATATGTTTGGCAGCCATACATTCAGCTTTATAAATGCAAACAATGAACGGTTCTGGGTAAAGTTCACATTTAAAACCCAACAGGGTATAAAAAACCTGAGTGATGCAGAAGCTGCTGAGGTGGTTGGCAGGGACAGAGAAAGCTCTCAGAGAGACCTATTTGAGGCCATAGAGCGCGGTGATTACCCGCGCTGGACAGCATACGTGCAAATAATGCCCGAGAAGGATGCTGAAACCTACCATATAAACCCTTTTGACCTTACAAAAGTATGGCCACATGGCGATTACCCTCTTATAGAATATGGTGTGCTAGAGCTAAATAAAAACCCTGATAACTTCTTTGCCGAAATTGAGCAAGCAGCATTCTCCCCCGCCAACGTTGTGCCAGGCATTAGCTTTTCACCCGACCGAATGCTACAGGCACGTTTGTTCTCATACGGTGATGCACAGCGTTATAGGCTAGGTGTAAATCATCACCAGATACCGGTCAATGCACCTAAGTGCCCATTCCACAGCTACCACCGTGATGGGCAAATGCGTGTAGATGGTAACCATGGAGGCATTACGGCTAACGAGCCTAACGCACAAGGTGAATGGCAAGAGCAACCAGACTTCCGTGAACCACCACTGAAATTAGATGGTTATGCAGACCGTTGGGATCATCGGGTGGACGATGACTATTTTAGTCAGCCTGGCGCCCTTTTTAGGCTTATGTCCAAAGAACAACAACAAGTTCTGTTTGAAAATACTGCGCGTGCTATGCAAGGCGTAAGTGACGATATAAAGCAAAAGCATATAGATCATTGCACAAAAGCTGACCCCAACTACGGAGCTGGCATTGCAGCGGCCATAAAAGCACTTGAAGGCTAATTGAGCTCAAATAAAAATCACCCCATAAGCTATATAACTAAGCTTATGGGGTGATTTAATCGCGGACAACTAACACATCAAAATGGTATGTCGTCGTCTAGATCCATTATGTTGCCAGCTTGTTGTTTAGCAGGTTCTTGAGTAGGTGCTGGGGAACTAGCCTGCTGTGAAGCAGATGACCTTTGATCGCCACTGAACCCCTCGTCCATGTAGCCACCAGAGTCACGACCACCTAGCATCTGCATTTGTTCACCAACTATTTCAGTACTGTAGCGATCTTGGCCTGTTTCTTTGTCTTGCCACTTGCGGGTTCTTAAACGCCCTTCTATATACACAGGACGACCTTTTCTTAGATACTCACCTGCAATTTCTGCAAGACGATTAAACAATACCACACGATGCCACTCGGTTTCCTCACGGCGCTCACCGGTGGCGCGATCGCGCCAGTTAAAGGTGGTTGCCAGAGACAGGTTGCAAATTGCCGTACCTTCTGGGCTGTACCTAACCTCTGGGTCACGACCCAAGTTGCCAACCAGAATTACCTTGTTAACAGACGCCATAAAAATACCTTTCTGAATAATTTATTAAATATAAAAACCTGTGCTCAATACCATTATCTTATAGGCGTGCTAAATAAACCAAACCACTATGAGATACATTTAACATACTTTGGGTTATCGCTTTGCAACCATCCACCAAGAAAAAGCCAAAGCAGCAGATGCAAGCAGCACAAAAGATGGATGACCTGAGGACGCAATAACACCTCCTGCCACCCCTCCTAGAAACACCCCCAATGATTGCGTGGTATTGTAAAAGCCTAATGCTAAACCTTTATACGCGGGCGGTGCCTCACGAGAAACTAACGAAGGCTGCAAAGCTTCTAATATATTAAATGCTACGAAGAATCCTGTAAGACTAATTACCACACCATAAAAACTGCCAGATAATACTGCCATTACCAGCAACATTATCACCATAAACAACACAGATGATATAAGAGCTTTGTTGTGTAACAAACGCGTTTCTGTATAAAACACGACCGGCACCATAAATACAAATGAAGCAAAGATAACCGGCAGATATACCTTCCATAATGCGCCTGCATCTATACCACCTAAACTACCTATTAGTCCTGGCACCACTATGAAGAGCGTCATAAGAATAAAATGCAAGCAAAAAACCCCAAAATTTAGCTGTAACAAACCTTTATGACGTAGCACTTCAGACGCTTTTGCCTGACGCTCGGTAGAGCGCACAATAGGTACTGATGGAACAACAAAGCATGCTACTAACAAACACAAAAAGCCAAGAGCACTAATTACCCAAAACAGACCAGAAAGCCCAAAGCTACCCACTAGCATTGGTGATAGCACCAAAGATAAAGCGAAGGACAAACCAATTGAAGCGCCAACCATGGCCATTGCCCTAGTACGCACCTCGGGTCTGGTAGCGTCTGCCACCCATGCTGTTATGGCTGCTGATACAGCCCCTAAGCCTTGTATGGTACGACCTATGGTTACAGTGCTTACGTTATCCGCCATTGCACAAACAACGCCTCCCACCACAAATAGCACTAGGCCAAAAACTATAATTGGACGCCTTCCAAAACGATCGGAAGCAAACCCAAGGGGAATTTGCATAATTGCCTGAGTGAGCCCATAGGCACCTAATGCTAGACCCACCTTAGCAGCATTGCTACCTCCGGTTAAAGCCGGAGCTGCCACTGCAAATACTGGAGTTAGCAGAAAAAGGCCTAACATTCGCACTGCAAATAACAGGGCCAAAGAAATACTAGCGCGACGCTCTGTAGGAGTAAGCCGCAACCTTACTTTTTTGCCATCCGTGGCCGGAATTGAAGGGTTAGACATAAATACTCATAGTTAAAACAGTGCAGAAACTTTTCTGAACATTGCATTGTACTTGTCTGTGCTATAGAGCGTAAACGTGTACCGCGTTATAGTTAAGGGTTTAGCCTTTAACCCTTTTTGGGCACTAATGGAAAGCATTCGAATACGCGGTGCGCGCACGCACAACCTAAAAAACATATCAACAGACCTTCCTCGTAACAAGCTGGTTGTCATAACCGGACTGTCGGGCTCAGGGAAATCATCTCTTGCCTTTGATACGCTATACGCAGAAGGCCAGCGCAGGTATGTAGAAAGCCTTTCAGCATATGCTAGGCAATTTCTACAATTAATGGACAAGCCCGATGCCGATCTAATAGAAGGCTTATCTCCTGCAATTGCAATAGAGCAAAAATCTGCAGGCCACAACCCGCGCTCTACAGTGGGAACAATTACTGAAATTCATGACTATTTACGGCTGCTATACGCAAGAGTAGGAACTCCTTACTGTCCGTTTCATGATCAGCCACTTACGGCTCAAAGCGTTAGCGATATGACTGATATTGCCGCCGCACTGCCGGAAAACACCAGAATTGCGATCTTGGCACCTATTGTTCGTGCCGAAAAAGGCAGCTTTACCCATGAATTGGGTGATCTTACTGCACAAGGGTTTGTTCGAGTAAGAATAGATGGGCAAATAATAAACCTTGATGAAGTGGATGACTTAAACCCAGACCACGAACACGATATTGACGTGGTTATTGATCGGTTACGCATAAAGCCTGATAGTCGTCAACGAATGGCAGAAAGCTTTGAAACCGCAATTGGTGTGGGTAACGGAAAGGCTATAGCCCTGAATATGGACAATGATCAGGAAATACCATTTTCTCATCATTACTCATGTGCCGAGTGCGACTACAGCGTTTCCACAATGGAGCCACGCCTGTTCAGCTTTAATAACCCAACGGGAGCTTGTGACAAATGTAATGGTTTGGGTGAGGTAGAACTATTCGATCCCCGCAAGGTAGTCGGCTTTCCAGAACTCAGCTTAGCCGCTGGTGCAATACACGGCTGGGACAGACGTAACGCATTCACATACACTATGTTGACCAGCTTGGCCGCACATTATCAGTTTGATATAGACACACCATTTCAGGATTTGCCAGAACAAGTTAGAAATAGCGTGCTGTATGGATCTGGCACAGAGAACATTTCATTTTTTTATATAGGCGACAAGGGCAGCACCACCGTAAAGTCTCATCCATTTGAAGGTGTTATACCGAACTTACAACGACGCTGGGAGCAAACCGAGTCTACCGCGGTGCGCGAAGAGCTTAGCAAGTTACGCCACACAATGCCATGCACAGAGTGCAAGGGCGCCCGACTCAAGCAAGAAGCTCGCCACGTTTTTATAGGGAGCTCTGGAGAAAAAGGGTTGGCTATATATCAGCTGGAGTCTATGGCACTGGACAAATGCATGCACTGGTTTAATGACCTTAGGCTTGATGGATCAAGAAAAGAGGTTGCCGAACGTATTACTAGGGAAATAAGTGCGCGCTTACAGTTTCTGAATAATGTTGGGCTTAACTATTTATCACTAGACAGGCGAGCCAACACAATATCTGGAGGAGAGGCTCAACGCATACGCCTAGCAAGCCAGATTGGATCTGGATTAACTGGTGTAATGTATGTGCTTGACGAGCCGTCAATAGGGCTGCATCAGCGAGATAACACCAGACTAATACAAACCCTGCAAGCACTGCGTGACCTAGGTAATAGCGTAATAGTTGTAGAACACGACGAAGAAGATCGGAA
>JAJYRX010000041.1 GCA_021793875.1 Pseudomonadota bacterium | reverse complement strand
AAGCGGCTGACAAGGCCTTTCAAAAATGGCGTCATAGTTCACCACTTGATCGAGCCCAAATATTGCGTAAAGTGGCGCAACTATCTCGTGAACGCGCTCAAGAAATTGGCCGTAACCTTACATTAGATCAAGGTAAGCCACTAGCCGAAGCAGTTGGGGAAATAACCAGCTGTGCTGATCATGCAGATTGGCATGCGGAGGAATGCCGGCGCATATACGGGCGTGTAATACCACCGCGCAATCCAAATGTACGTCAAATAGTTATACGCGAACCCATTGGGGTATGTGCAGCATTTACCCCTTGGAACTTTCCATATAATCAGGCTATTCGAAAAATATGTGCAGCTATAGGAGCAGGTTGCACTATTATCATAAAGGGGCCGGAAGACTCCCCAAGCGCAGTAATGGCCATAGCTCGAATGTTTCATGAGGCTGGCCTGCCAAAAGGGGTTTTAAACGTTGTATGGGGGGTGCCGCATGAAATATCCGACTACCTAATACGTTCACCAATAGTGCGTAAAGTGTCGTTCACAGGCTCGGTTCCTGTAGGTAAGCAGCTTGCGTCGCTTGCTGGTGCACACATGAAGCCGGTAACTATGGAACTAGGTGGTCACTCCCCAGTACTAGTGTTTAACGATGCAGATGTCAAACAAGCAGCTAAGCGTCTTGCAAGCTTCAAGGTTCGCAACGCAGGTCAAGTTTGTATATCACCAACTAGATTTTATATTCAAGAAGGCGTATACGACGAGTTCCTTAAAGAGTTCGTTAGCTCACTTGAAAGCGTGAAGGTTGGTGACGGCCTCGATCCCGAAACTCAAATGGGGCCACTAGCCCATGAAAGGCGTATTCCCACCATGAGCCGTTTCGTTGAGAACGCTGTTAAGCTAGGCGGTAAAGTAGTGCTTGGTGGAGAGCCGCTACAGCGTAAAGGGTATTTCTACTCTCCTACTGTAGTTACTGATGTGCATGAAGAGTCTCTTCTAATGACTGAAGAACCTTTTGGCCCTATAGCTCCTGTAGTACGCTTTAAAGACGAAGATGAAGTCATAAAGCGGGCTAACTCACTTCCATTTGGTTTATCTTCTTACCTATTTACTACCAACCTTCAAACGGCTACCAGAGTATCAAATCAGCTAGAGTCAGGCATGGTGAACATAAACCATTTTGGCAGCGCACTACCCGAAACCCCTTTTGGCGGCGTTAAAGATAGCGGTATCGGAAGTGAGGGCGGGTTAGAAACTTTTGATGGTTATCTAGTAACTAAGTTTATAACCCACGTATAAGCGTCTAAATCAGTTTTATGCTGAATGAGCCTACATCCTGCAGGCTGGCTTTTAAAATATCGCCAGCCACAGCAGGGCCAACGCCATCTGGCGTTCCGGTAAATATAAGGTCACCAGCTTCCAGTCTGAAGTACTCCGATAAGTAGCTTATTGCGCCAGACACCGACCATATCATCTGATTAGTGTTACCAGACTGTTTAAGCTCTCCGTTTTGTTCAAGAGTTATTCGGAAGTTATTAATAGCTCCAACACTATCAGCTGTTACTACTGTGCTTATTGGGGCGCTAGCATCAAACGCTTTGCCTAACTCCCATGGCCTTGCGAGGTCTTTCATTTCTTGTTGTCGATCACGACGTGTAAGATCAAGACCTACAGCATAGCCATACACATACTCCATGGCCTCATTTTCCGGAATATTTACACCACCCTTTCCTATAGCCACAACCATCTCAACCTCATAATGTAAATTAGAGGTTTTGGGCGGATAAGGTATTGCAGTAAGCTTATTAGAATCAATATGCCTTAGGGCATCTGCGGGCTTGCAGAAAAAAAATGGTGGCTCCCTATTCGGATCATGACCCATCTCTATTGCATGTGCGGCATAGTTACGACCTATACAGTACACCCTTCTTACGGGAAATAGCTTATTGGTACCAGCAACAGGCAAAGCGGTGCGATCGGGAGGAGTAATAACAAAAGACATACTAAACCTTTATAAATCAAAGCCATGTATACACAATTAGTTTATTTTGTGGTTTAAGGCATAGGTGCGGCATAATAAAAGAATGCTAAACCAATTAACGCAGCCAAATTGTAAGGATATATCATGCAATCTAAGCCTGTATACGTTGTTGATGGTGCGCGAAGCCCCTTTCTCAAGGCTCGCAATAAGCCTGGGCCTTTCTCCGCATCTGACTTGGCAGTACAAACAGGTCAGCAACTTATATTAAGGCAGCCGTTTGCGGCAACAGATATAAATGAAGTCATAATAGGGTGCGCAGCTCCAGCACCAAATGAAACTAACATAGCGCGAATTATTGCACTGCGTCTGGGTTGTGGCCATAACGTACCGGCTTACACAGTAATGCGCAACTGTGCTTCAGGAATGCAGGCATTAGACAATGCCATAATGTCTATACGCAGCGGCAGGCATAACCTGGTTTTAGCAGGCGGTACAGAGGCAATGTCGCGTGCACCCATACTTATAAGTCAACAATACTTAAACTGGCTTACCCATTTCAACGAAAGTAAAAGTGTCTTGGAAAAACTAAAGCTAGTTTTTAGATTACGCCCTAGCTTTCTGCGTCCTGAGCCTGCACTGCTCAAAGGCCTTACTGACCCAGTAGTTGGCCTTTCTATGGGTCAAACAGCCGAAAACTTGGCTCATATGTTCAATATAAAGCGTAGCCATATGGATGCTTTTGCCGCACGTAGTCATGTGCTTGCCAAACGTGCCCATGAGCGTCACATTTTCGATAATGAGCTTATTCCTATAACCGACGCAAAGGGCAGACTTTACAACTATGATGATGGAATACGGTCTGACTCTACGCCGGGCAACTTGGCTAAGTTAAAAGCTGTTTTCGACAAGCCATGGGGTAATATAACAGCTGGCAATAGTTCTCAGGTAACAGACGGGGCTGCACTTCTTATATTGGCATCAGAAGAGGCCGTAAATAAATATAAACTACAACCATTGGGTAAAATAATTGATACTCAGTGGGCAGCACTTGACCCTGCAATTATGGGCCTTGGTCCTGTCATGGCATCTTCCCCCATATTGATAAGGCAAAATCTGGGCCTAAACAACATAGATATCTGGGAAATCAATGAAGCCTTCGCCGCTCAGGTTTTATCCTGCTTAGAGGCCTGGAACAACGAAGAGTGGTGTCAAACAAACCTTGGGCATTCGGCCTTTGGTGAACTAGATATAGACAGTCTTAATGTTGACGGAGGCGCTATTGCTATAGGCCATCCAGTTGGTGCCTCGGGTGCACGCATAGTGCTCCACTGCCTAAACACTCTTAAAGACCGCAGCCTTAAAACGGGCATGGCAACTATATGCATAGGTGGCGGTCAGGGGGGTGCCATGTTGCTGGAAGCTTCAGGAGCCTGACATGACACAAAACAATACTCTTAACCTTAAACACTTCAGGTTGGAATATAACCAGCCTGACAACATTGCTTGGCTTTATTTTGATCATGCAAGCTACCACGGAGAAGTTAATGAAAAAAGCCAGGTAAACACATTGACTAGCGAAGCGCTGGAAGAACTTGACCAAGTTTTGGATCATTTTTCACATACAGCACCAGCAGGACTTGTAATTTGCTCTGGTAAGAAAACCGGGTTTATAGCGGGAGCAAACATAAACGATTTCAGCAATCTTAATAACCCCGATAAAACACTTGCCATGGTAGCCCGAGGCTGGCGTTTATTTCATCGTTTAGCTAACGTTCCCTATCCAACTCTTGCTTTAATATCCGGGCACTGTATGGGTGGCGGCCTAGAGTTAGCCCTGACATGCCGTTACAGACTAGCTATAGATAAACCAGATACTGTTTTTGCACTACCCGAGGTAAGACTAGGAATTTTCCCTGGCTGGGGAGGCATAAGGCGGCTACCGCGTATTATCGGACCTCAAGCGGCATTACCATTAATGTTGACAGGTAAAACGGTAAAAGCTGGGAAAGCACTTAAACTAGGAATAATTGACGCCATAGTGCCTGAAAGAATAATGCGTCAAGCGGCAAACCAACTGATATTAAGTGGTAAACCACGACGACAGGCCAACACATTGCAATCTATTTTAAACAGCCGCCTACTAAAGCCGTTTGTAGCAAGCAAGGTTAGTAAAAGCATTGCTCGGAAAGACCCCAACTCCCACTACCCAGCGCCGCAAGCAATATTAGATATATGGCAGCATCACGACGGTAACCCTTTAAATGCCCCAGACATAATTGAGTCACTTACCAGATCAAGCACTACCGCTAACCTTCTAAGGGTGTACAGTTTACAGGAACGTTTAAAAAGTCAGACATCATCAAGCAGCACCAATATAAAGCGTGTACATGTAATTGGCGCGGGTGTTATGGGTGGCGATATTGCAGCCCTATGTGCACTTAAAGGCTTTAAGGTTACATTGCAAGACAATAGCGTAGAGCAAATATCTAGCGCACGTGGTCGAGCCTTTTCATTATTCCAACGACGCCTTGAAAACCCATTGCTTGTGCAAGAAGCCTTTGATAGGTTAATACCCGATATAAATGGCTACGGAATACCTCATGCCGATATAGTCATAGAGGCAATAGCAGAAAACCTTAATGCTAAGCAACAACTATATGAGCTAATAGAACCTCAACTAAAAGACACTTCTATTTTAGCCAGCAATACCTCAAGTCTTTCAATCAATGACCTTGCTACTTCGCTAAAAGATCCAACCAGATTTATTGGTATGCATTTCTTTAATCCAGTTTCTCGCATGCCTTTAGTTGAAATAATTGCCGCTAAAAACACTACTACTGAAGTACAGCAGCAAGCACTTATATTTACTAAAAAACTTGGCAAGTTACCACTACCAGTAGATGATCAACCAGGATTCCTAGTAAATGCAGTACTAGCACCATACATGCTGGAGGCCATGATATGTGTAGACGAAGGATACAGCCCTCAAGCTATTGATGCAGCCATGCTCAAGTTTGGCATGCCCATGGGCCCACTAGAACTGGCTGATACAGTCGGGTTAGACATTATCTTTGCTGTAGCAAATCAGTTAGGTGACTCATCTGAAATACCTAAATGTTTGCAAGATTCTATAAAAGGAAAGCATTTTGGTAAGAAAACTGGCCAAGGGTTTTATAAGTGGAGTGCAGGTAAACCAGACAAAGACCCTACATCTACAGCAATTGCAGATGTGAGCGATAGGTTGGTGCAGTCCCTTATCGACAAAGCTACAGAATGCGTTGAAAAAGGTGTGGTATCCGACGCTGACCTGGCAGATGCAGGAGTAATATTCGGCACTGGGTTTGCTCCATTTACAGGCGGCCCACTGCATTATTCAGAAAACCATTACAAGGCTTAAATAATGAACCGAATATGGCTTCAGAACTACCCCGAAGGCATTCCACATGACATAACGGACATGGCTAACCAATATAGTTCGGTTACCGAGGTAATCAATCAAACATGTCAGCGCTATGCCAGTCGATACGCTTATCAATGCATGGGTGCAGCTATAACATACTCAGAAATGCAACACTATGCTGTTACCCTGGCAGCTTGGCTTCAAAGTAAGGGGGTTAAAAAGGGTGATCGTGTAGCCCTTATGATGCCTAACCTTCTACAGTATCCCGTAGCTATATATGCAGTAATGCTGGCTGGCGCCTGCGTAGTGAACGTAAACCCACTATACACCAGCCATGAGCTACAGCAACAGCTGAAAGATGCAGATGCAAAAACCATAATAATTGCCGATAACTTCGCTCATAAGTTAGCATCTGTATTACCAATTACACCTGTTAGCACAGTTATTGTTACCGGCATTGGCGACTTAATGGGTGGGCTTAAAGGTTGGTTCACCAATTTCGCGGTAAAACATATTAAAAAGCTGGTCCCAGCGTGGAATATTCCTAACGCTTATTATCTTAAATCAATATTTGCCAAGAATCTTCATAATAGCTTTAAGCCTGTAGATACAAAACACTCAGACATGGCTTGTCTACAATACACGGGTGGCACTACCGGTAAGGCTAAAGGGGCCATACTTACCCATGGAAACTTAGTGTCTAACCTATGTCAGGCATACTCATGGGTTAAACCCCACCTAAGCAATAGCCACCAAGATTGTATAGTTACCGCGTTACCGCTCTACCATATATTTGCTTTCACTGCCAACTTTCTGTTATTCGCGCACCTGGGGGCTAAAAATGTTCTTATAGTTATCGCTCGCGACATACCCGCCATGGTAAAAGATTTAAAAAATGTACCTTTTACCGCAATTACTGGAGTTAATACTCTATTTAACGGTCTGCTGAATAATAAAGATTTTTACAAACTAGATTTTTCAAAGCTGAAATGGGCTTTAGGAGGCGGTATGGCAGTACAAACCGCTGTAGCCAAAAAATGGCTAGAGGCCACCGGCAAGCCTATTACACAAGCATATGGCCTTACCGAGACATCACCCGCGGTATGCATAAACCCCATGGACAGCACAGACTTCAATGGCTCCATAGGGCTGCCGGTACCATCAACCGATGTGGTAATCCGCAACAACGGCACCGAAAACCTTGGCGTTAACGAACAAGGTGAGTTATGCGTACGTGGACCACAACTGTCACCAGGTTATTGGAATAATGACCAAGAAACGGCCAACGCATATGATGAAGACGGATTTTTTCGGACTGGAGACATCGCCCGTATGGACGAAAAGGGCTACTTTTACATAATGGATAGAAAGAAAGACATGATACTAGTGTCTGGCTTTAACGTTTATCCAAACGAAGTAGAAGAAGTTGCGACTAGTCATCCAGACATCATTGAGGCAGCTGCCATTGGTATACCTGACCAACACTCTGGTGAAGCAGTTAAGCTCTTTGTTATAAGCAGAAACTTTGCTCTTACTGAACAAGAAGTTATAGAATATTGCCGCAACCAACTTACTGGTTATAAAGTACCAAAATCTGTAGAGTTTCGTGAAGACCTTCCCCGAACAAATGTTGGTAAGGTGCTACGACGTGTACTTAAAGAAGAGCAACAATAAATGAAATAAAGCCCCGTAACAAAAATGCTACAGGGCCTTATTTTATACGGCTTTGGCAGTGTCTAAATTACGCGAGCTGCTTCTATTAAACGCACCACAGTCCAAGACTTATGGCGGCTAATTGGGCGGCCTTCTGCAATTTCAACGGTATCACCTTCGTTGTACTGATTGTTCTCATCGTGAGCCTGATATTTGGCAGATCTCATAATAAACTTGCCAAATACTGGGTGTTTTACACGGCGGTCTACCTGCACAACCACGGTTTTATCCATTTTGTTGCTTACTACCTTGCCGGTAAGCGTACGTTGACGCTTAACTGGTTGGGTTTGATTTTCGCTCATATTACTTTCCTGAGTTCTCGGTCATTATTGTGCGTACACGGGCTATGTCGCGACGCACCTGACGGAGCTGACTGGTGTTGGAAAGCTGCTGTGTAGCACGCTGCATGCGCAGGTTGAATTGTGCTTTCAGCAGGCTCTCGAGCTCAGTTTGGAGCTCTTCGGCATTTTTGGAACGTAGTTCGCTAGCTTTCATGATAGTATCCTTAAGCGCTAAGCTGACGCGTTACAAACGTTGTCTTGAATGGCAGCTTGGCAGCGGCCAGGCGAAACGCCTCACGTGCCATCTCTTCGCTAACGCCTTCCATTTCATAAAGCACCTTGCCGGGCTGGATTTCAGCCACCCAGTATTCCGGGCTACCTTTACCACTACCCATACGAACCTCTAAAGGCTTCTTGGATATAGGCTTGTCAGGAAACACGCGAATCCAGATACGGCCGCCTCGACGGATGTGGCGGTTAATAGCACGACGAGCAGCTTCTATCTGGCGTGCAGTTAGACGTCCACGGCCTGTAGCCTTTAGACCAAACTCGCCAAACGAAACGTTGGTGCCGCGCATTGCCAGACCTTTATTACGGCCTTTGTGCTCTTTACGATATTTTCTTCGTCTTGGTTGCAGCATAATTATTCTCCTTCAGGCGCAGGCGTAGCGGCTGCCTGATCGGTAGATGCAGACTCGGTAGCTGCTGCCGCCGGAGCTGCAGCACGACGGCGTCCGCGTCCAGCACGACGTCCTTCTGGGCGATCGCCGCGGGGACGACGACTACGACGCTCTTCATCACGTGAAGGAGCGGCCTCTGCAGGAAGCTCGCCACCTGGCAACATGTCGCCCTTGTAAACCCATACTTTTACGCCAATAATTCCGTAAGTAGTGTGAGCTTCGGAAGTGCCGTAATCTATATGGGCACGCAGTGTGTGCAGAGGTACACGACCTTCGCGATACCACTCGCTACGTGCTATTTCTATACCATTCAAACGACCGCCGCACTGAATTTTTATACCCTGTGCGCCAAGACGCATTGCGTTTTGCATGGCGCGTTTCATGGCTCTACGGAACATAATACGCTTTTCCAGCTGTTGCGCTATGGAATCGGCAATGAGCTGAGCGTCTGTTTCCGGACGACGGATTTCTTCGATATTAACGTGCACTGGAACACCCAGAATACGTTGTAGATCGACCTTGAGGTTTTCTATGTCTTCGCCGCGCTTACCTATTACAACACCAGGGCGCGCAGAATGAATGGTTATACGAGCATTTTTAGCAGGACGCTCGATAACCACGCGACCTACGGAAGCGTTTTTAAGCTTCTTTTTCAGGTATTCGCGTACCTGGATGTCCTCATGTAGCATGCCACTGAAATCTTGCTTATTGGCATACCAGCGCGAGCTCCAGTTACGGTTAACAGCTAGACGGAACCCAATCGGGTGTATTTTTTGTCCCATTGTTGCTCCTTAAACGCCGACTTTGACCACAATGTGGCAAGTCTGCTTTTCGATACGGGTACCACGACCTTTGGCTCGGGCCCTGAATCGTTTTAGTGATTGGCCTTTATCCACATAAATAGTGGTAACGCGAAGCTCGTCTATATCGGCTCCATCGTTGTGCTCGGCATTTGCAATAGCAGACTCTAAAGCCTTTTTGACTATGCGAGCGGCCTTTTTAGGCGTGAACGTCAGAATATTCAGAGCTTGTTCAACGGATTTGCCGCGGATCATGTCGGCGACTAAACGCGTTTTCTGAGCTGAAATAGGGACGCCACGAATAATTGCTTGTGTTTCCATGGCTTATCTCCGGGACTTTTTGTCCGCTATATGACCCTTAAAAGTACGGGTTAAAGCGAACTCACCGAGCTTGTGGCCAACCATGTTCTCGTTGATATAAACAGGAACATGCTGACGGCCATTATGCACAGCGATAGTAAGCCCGATGAACTCAGGCAAAATTGTGGATCGGCGCGACCAAGTACGGATCGGCCGTTTATCTTTACCCTCGAGAGCTTTTTCCACCTTATCCATAAGGTGGGCATCGACAAATGGGCCTTTTTTAGTAGAACGTGACATATGGTTCGCCCTTTACTTACGCTTGCGGCGCGAGACAATCATGTTGTCAGTGCGCTTATTACGACGGGTACGGTAACCTTTAGCTGGTGTGCCCCATGGGCTAACCGGTTCACGACCCTCACCAGTTTTACCTTCACCACCACCATGTGGGTGATCAACAGGGTTCATGGCTACACCACGTACACCTGGACGCACACCACGCCAGCGGTTGGCACCTGCCTTTCCGATTTGACGCAAGCTGTTTTCGTTGTTGCCGACC
>JAJYRX010000040.1 GCA_021793875.1 Pseudomonadota bacterium | reverse complement strand
ATAAGGCCTCACACACTTCACGTGGTATTACACCCAGAACAAAAGTTATGTTTGGACCACCGGGCCACGCCTATGTTTACCTAATATATGGCATGCACCATTGCTTTAATGTGGTAACCGAGCAAGCGGGCCATGGGTCTGGGGTTCTTATTCGTTCTCTGGAGCCCGTATTAGGTGTAACTGAAAACACCAAAGGGCCAGGCAGACTGTGTAAAGCTATGGGATTAGATCTTAATAGCTACGGTCACGACTTATTAAGTAAAGACCTGTTTATTGCTGAGCCATCCGTTGTAGACAAAATAGAAATAGTCGCTAGCCCCAGGGTAGGCGTAAATTACGCGGGTGAGTGGGCTAAAAAGCCTTTGCGTTTTTATATAAAAGGCAGTAGTTATGTTTCCAAGAAGTAGTTTATTTGGAATATATGTGGATTTTTTGTTTTCGAGACGGTACAACTTGAAAATTGATACTTATAGCTTAAAATGATCTATAAAATAGTTATAAGGATATAACTCATGGTAGCAACTACATTGCACCAGCAAACTACACAGGCTAGTGCATCAATAAAAAAAACGCTAGAAGGTGGCAAAGCGTCAGGTGAATTACCACCTTCCATATGGTTTGGAATTGTTTTGGCAGCAGCTTTGGCTCTTGTCTCTATGCTACTTGGTGGCTGGATGCCAACTGTTGGTGGGCCGGTATTTGCAATAGTCCTTGGAATTATTATTAGAAATACTGCTGGTGTTCTGCCTCTGTTTCAGCCTGGTTTAGCCTTTGCATCAAAAAAAGTGTTGCAGTGGTCAATAATATTACTAGGGTTTAGTTTGAGCTTTGGTCAGGTCGTACAGGCCGGTTTAGAGTCTTTATGGGTAACCCTTATTACAATTGCTGCAGCATTTATTGCTGCAGCTGTGTTAGGGCGACTCTTAGGTGTTACCGATAAGCTTCGTGCTTTGATAGGGGCAGGCACTGCAATATGCGGTGGTTCTGCAATTGCGGCTATGGTGCCAATTATAAAACCAGAGGACCATGAAACTGCATTTGCCATTTCAACAATATTTTTATTTAACGTTATAGCAGTTCTTATATTTCCATTTTTTGGTCATTTATTGAATATGTCAGACACAGGCTTTGGCCTATGGGCTGGTACTGCTATTAATGATACGTCTTCTGTGGTTGCTGCTGCCTTTAGCTATAGTAATGAGGCAGGTGAGTATGCCACCATAGTAAAGCTTACTAGAGCAACCTTTATTATTCCCATATGTATAGTCTATGTGTTTCTTGAGGCTCGTAGGCAAAAACAGTCGGGAAGTAACTTTAGCATTATGCGCTTAATTCCCTGGTTTATTATCTGGTTTGTATGCGCATCTGCAGTTAGATCAACCGGTATTCTTCCTTCTGAAGTATTAAATTTGTTGCATGTATCGGCAAAGTTTCTTATGGTATTGGCTCTAGCTGCTATAGGTTTATCAAGTAACATGAGGGTAATGGCGAAAACCGGATGGCAGCCTGTGGTTCTAGGGTTAGGTGTCTGGGTGGTTGTGGCGCTTACTAGCCTAGGTGTTCAAACATACAGTGGGGCCTGGTAAAACACATGAGCAGAACAGTGATTCTGAAAGACGATGAACCCATAAAGGTTGAAGGAGATACACCTGCTTTACGACTGTTTAGTTTGTTAGAAATTATAGCCGGTCAAGAAAAACAGTTTTCTCTTCAAGACTTAGTAGAAAAAACAGATCTTCCCAAACCAACTTTGCATCGCATGCTGCAGCAGCTAGAGCAGGCTCAAATGCTGGTTAAAGATACTAATGGTCGTCACTACTATATAGGTGCACGCTTAAGGCGTTTTGCCGAAGATCTTCTGCTTAACGACACTAAGTATGGTGCTCGCAATGCTGTATTAAGGTCTCTAGTAAATGAACTTGGTGAGTCATGCAACTTAACGGCTTTGTCTGGACACGAAGTTCTTTACATAGATAGGGTACAAACCGATGCACCTTTAAGGTTCTATCTAAGGCCTGGATCCCGAGTTCCGGTGCATTGCTCCGCTAGTGGTAAAGTCTTGTTAGCTAATATGCCAGCCTCACAAAGGCGTCGACTGCTATCTAATGTAAAGTTGGAACCTTATACTCAAAACACAATTTGTACTTTTGAAGAGCTAGAGAGCGAAATAGAGCGTGTAAAAGAGCAGGGCTATGCGTTTGATAACGAAGAGTTTTTGCCAGGTCTTTTCTGCGTAGCTATTTTAGTTCCTCGTGCAAATGGGAAAAGGTCAAATCTAGCGGTGGCTACTCAGGCTCCTATAATGCGTATGACGCCAGATAAGGCGCTTTCTGTTTTGCCAGCACTAAGACGTGCAGCTGAATCACTTACCAATATCGAAGCTCAATTTGAATAAGCTGGTTTTGACATTAAAGACTTTATAAAATCATTCAAAAAATGATTGTCAAGCCCGTTATCGAAATCAGCAATTAGACTGTGTCTATATATTTGGCTTAAATCTAGCCCTATACCTATACCAGTTATTTCAATGCCTCTCTTAGCATACCTTTCAAGCATTGCCATTAGGTGTGCCGTTAAATAGTTTTCGTCATTTGCTATATTTGTAGCACTATCCATAGGTGAGCCATCAGATATAACAAACAGGATTTTCCTCCTACTATCT
Organism: Pseudomonadota bacterium; assembly: GCA_021793875.1. Classification (GTDB taxonomy): domain Bacteria; phylum Pseudomonadota; class Gammaproteobacteria; order Burkholderiales; family Burkholderiaceae_B; genus JAJYRX01. Next base: position 7,077 of record JAJYRX010000040.1, on the reverse strand, counting down.
ATATTTAAAAGTCGGTTGCATGCCCATTCCACAGCTTCGCCATCTATGCCTTCTCTGTATGTGTCCAGCTTCATAAGAGCCATTATCCCAGAATTAGATTTATTCCAGCTGGAGTCTGCATTTTTGAAAATCCGGTGTTCTACTTCATTTAAGCGACCAGGACCGTGTTTACGACCCGTTGCCAGCCATTTTCTATAAGGTCTTCCACCATTCCAGGAGGCTGTTGAATAACCCAATACTTCAGTTTTAGCACCGCTTAGTTCAATGGCACGAACTAATAAATCCACCATCATGGTTACGGTTTGAGCGTACCCTTTCATAGATCCGGAGCAATCTATAAGGAAGCTAACGCAGCAGTCATTAACAGGCGCAGTAAAAACCTTTCTAAATAATCTTCTTTCGGTGGGAGAGCTAACAATTTGACTCAACCTTCTACCGTCTATGAGTCCTTCTTCCTGGTCCCAATCCCACTGTGGGTTTGTCCATGATACTAGTGCCTGTCTAACTCTTTGTACTAGCAAGTTAAATTGAACGTGCTGCTTATCTTGTAAGTCGTTTATAGTATTTCTATAGTCTTTAATGAGCTCCGGTCTTATATTCTCTACGGGATATATTTCTTTATCAAACTCTTTTGAAAATACTCTATATGAACCATTGTTGGCAGTAAGAGTGGGACTTATTGACTGTGATGCAGCTGTAGGAATGCCCTCGTCATTAAAGTCAAAGTCTAGCAGCAATGCAAATTCGTCTATAGCCTCTTCATTGTCATGTAACGAGCTTTTGTTTTTACCTGTTTTTGCATGTTCTACTGAACCGGCCACAAACATTGCTACCTCTAAAGCTACTTTAGAGAATTCTCTTTGATCGTTAACCGTTTTCTTCAATTCATATAATAGATGGCCAATAACTGGTGATATAGATGCTCTAGTAGCTTCTATTAAGTCTTCAGTTTCAGGGAATACGGGTGCTCCCATAATTCTGCTCCAGCACATTTGAGCAACCGTATAAAGAAGAATTCCTAGTTCAGTTTTGGTGTGGTCAGCATTATTAAAACCGGCACTCCACTCATAAAATCGCTTTATAAGGTTATGTTTGATACCTGGAAAAGATTTTGGTGTTAGTGATTCGGATCTAACGCTTTCTAGCCAGTCAAATATCAATCTGGCAATTGGGTCTGTAGGCAAATTTCTTCTATGTAACTCTGGATCACTATTGAGTATGCGCAATGCTAATGAGTCGGCCGCGCCCCTTATACCTTCAAGACCTTCGGTTTCTTTTAGCTGTATATGTGGTGCGTAGCTAACCATTGGTGTATTACCATCAAAAAACCAATTTTGCCTTACATGTATATAGGGGTTGTTAGAAAGCGCTCTAATTACAGATGCACTTAGCTCACGTATACGACGCTGTTCTCTTAGAGTTGCAGTAGAAACTTCCGGCATCATAGTTCACCCTGATAACTCTTCATCAAAGCATCGTTGGTACAGCTCGGCAATTATTTTTTTCTCAGACTCGTCACACTTGTTTAAAAAGGAAACTGCAAACGCACGTTTTCTATCCTTGAAAATAGTACAGTTTTCGGCCCAGGTAATTACTGTTCTTGGGGACATAAGTGTAGAAATGTCGCCAGCAGCAAAAGCATTTCTGGTTAAATTGGCAAGGGTGACCATGGCTTTTATGTCTTTGCGGGCTTGTTCGTTATCTTTAGCAGGTACTCTGGCAAGAACTATCGCTTCTTCCTTTTCGGGTGCTAGATAGTTTAGGTTGGTAACAATGTTCCACCGGTCCATTTGTGCATGGTTTAGCCGGTTTGTTCCATGGTACAGCCCTGTAGTGTCTCCCAGCCCAACAGTATTGGCCGTAGCAAAAATACGGAAGTAGGGGTGAGGTGTCAAAACCTTGTTTTGATCAGGCATGGTGAACCGACCATCTTGCTCCAAAATTTGCTGTATAACAAACATAACATCTGGTCTACCTGCATCATACTCGTCAAACACTAACGCTACAGGTCGCTGTAATGACCAGGGTATAACACCTTCTTGAAACGCTGTAATTTGGAGGCCATCTTCTACTCGTATTGCGTCTTTGCCGACCAGGTCTAGGCGGCTAATATGGCCATCAAGGTTTACTCTCATGCATGGCCAGTTCAATCGGGCAGCAACCTGCTCTATGTGGCTAGATTTGCCTGTACCATGTCTTCCTTGTACCAGTACTCTACGATTATTGCTGAATCCAGCAAGTAACGATAAGGTAACGTCGGGGTCAAACCTGTATGCATGATCTATTTTAGGAACGTATTCGCTAGGCTTTGAAAATGCCATTAATTTCATATTACTTTCAAAGCCGAACAACTCTTTCACCGAAACCCTTTTGTCAGGTGCGCTGGGCATAGATTCCACGGCAAGTCTCCATATGATTTGGTGTAACCAATTAAATAATCCTAACCTGTATTAAGTACAGTGCCTATGCTATAGCTTAGGGTTAATCATGGATTTTTACAAAAAACTGCACAAAACGTTTCATATTATGTTGATTTTATGTTAATTTTGAGTTGTGTGGATATAAGTCTCGATTTGTAAGAGGTTTTATATCAGGTTTTGGTAACAGGTAAGTTGTTTATTAAAATTGGAGAGCTATCTAAATGAGCCAAACAGACAACAGAAAGGTGGTTGCCGGGGTGCAGAAAATGACACCATCCGAAGCATTCGTTGAGACGCTGGTCGCCAACGGTGTTACTGATATATTCGGCATAATGGGTTCGGCATTTATGGATGCCATGGATATATTTGCACCAGCGGGAATACGTTTAATTCCTGTTGTTCACGAGCAAGGTGCTGCTCATATGGCCGACGGTTATGCCCGTGTCTCAGGTAGACATGGGGTAGTAATTGGTCAAAATGGTCCAGGCATCAGTAACTGTGTAACAGCTGTGGCTGCCGCGTATTGGGCTCATAGCCCGGTGGTTATGATTACACCAGAAGCTGGTACCAATACTATTGGTCTTGGTGGCTTCCAAGAGGCAAACCAGTTACCAATGTTTCAAGAGTTCACGAAATATCAGGGCCATGTAACTAACCCGGCTCGAATGGCTGAGTATACAGCGCGTTGCTTTGATCGTGCTGTTTCTGAAATGGGTCCAACCCAGTTAAATATTCCACGAGACTACTTTTACGGTGAAATTGAGTGTGAAATACCTAAGCCGCAGCGTGTAGATAGGGGCTACGGTGGCGAGCAGGCGCTTTCAGAGGCTATAGATCTTCTTAAAAACGCTAAGTTCCCAGTTATTGTTTCTGGAGGCGGCGTTGTCATGGGGGATGCGTTTCAAGAGTGTATTGAACTTGCCGAGCGCATAGGCGCTCCTGTTGTGAATAGCTATCAACATAACGACTCCTTCCCGGCGAGCCATCCGTTATGGTGCGGACCTTTAGGATACCAGGGTTCAAAAGCAGGTATGCGGTTAATATCTAAGGCCGATGTGGTGCTTGCCCTTGGTACACGTTTAGGGCCGTTTGGCACACTGCCACAATATGGCATGGATTACTGGCCCACTAACGCAAAAATCATACAAGTAGACGCCGATCATAAAGTACTCGGCTTGGTTAAGAAAATATCAGTAGGGGTGTGCGGCGACGCAAAATCCGTTGCATCAGAATTAATTAAGCGTCTTGCTAACGAGACCCTTGCTTCAGATGCAACCAAGGAAGAGCGCGCTAAAGAAATTGCACAAGAAAAATCAGCCTGGGAAGAAGAGCTCGATAACTGGACTCATGAAAAAGACCCGTACAGTTTAGATGTAATCGCAGAAAGCGAAAATGAGAAAACATTCAATGGTGGTGAATATTTACATCCTAGACAGGTCTTACGTGAGCTGGAAAAGGCCATGCCAAAAAGTGTAATGATCTCTACCGATATAGGCAACATTAACTCTGTAGCTCACAGCTACTTGCGCTTTGAAGAGCCACGTAGTTTCTTTGCCCCCATGAGTTTTGGTAACTGTGGATACGCATTGCCAACCATAATTGGTGCAAAAGCTGCTGCTCCAGATCGCCCAGCTATTGCGTATGCGGGTGATGGCGCGTGGGCTATGAGTATGGTCGAGGTTATGACAGCTGTACGTCATGATATTCCAGTTACGGCCGTTGTATTCCATAATAGACAGTGGGGTGCTGAGAAAAAGAACCAGGTCGAGTTTTACGGCCGTAGGTTCGTAGCAGCTGATATAGAAACTGAATCATACGCAGCAATTGCGCGCTCTATGGGTGCTGAGGCCATAGTGGTCGATAAGCTTGAAGATGTTGGCCCAGCTCTAAAGAAAGCCATAGACATGCAAATGAACGAAGGAAAAACATGCGTGCTTGAAATTATGTGTACACGTGAGCTTGGCGACCCATTCCGACGTGATGCGCTTCGCAAGCCCGTACGTTTACTAGATAAATATAAAGATTACGTGTAAACGTCCATAATTCTTATATGTTTCTGTTGTAAGCATTGGTGGCGGTGTCAAATTATGATGCCGCCACCTATAGAGATTAGTTGCGAGGTATGAATATGAGTGATAACAAAAGAAAAATTCTGGAACAATACACTAAAGCATGGAACGATCATGACACGCAAGCCATACTAAGCATGATGACTGATGATTGTGTTTTCTATGCTATAGCTGGCCCCGAAGTTAATGGGACTCCACACAAAGGTAAAGAAAAAGTAGGTGCTGCCGCAGATGCTGTATGGAAAAATTTTCCTGATGCTGCTTGGCTTGATGGTGAAATATTTATATTAGATGACACTCGTGCAATGGTTACCTGCAGATTTAAAGCTACCGATCTTGATGGTGGGAAGCATGAGGCCCAGATGGTTGACTTGTACGAATTTGATGGCGACAAAATAGCAGTTAAAAATGCATTCAGAAAAAATCGTCCAGCAGTCAAAGAGGGGTAAAACATGCAGGATAATGCGCAACAAACCTCTACAACGGCGTCCAGAGAATATGATCCTGCATATGATCCGCTACTAGACAGCAATCCTGGAGCTGGTACCGACTATGCCCCTACATATTGGATAGGAACCGCCGGTGAGCCACCGGCAGATGATGGCCCTATAGAAAGTGATACCGAGGTCGATGTTGTAATTATTGGTGCGGGGTTTACTGGTTTAACGACGGCTATATTTCTTGCCCAGGAACATGGTATTAAAGCTACCGTTCTAGAGGCGAACCGTGTTGCCTGGGGGTGTAGTACCCGCAATGGCGGACAGGCACAGTGTGCATCAGGTCGCCTTAAACGATCTCAGTGGATACAGCGTTGGGGTCTAGATGTTGCGCTAAAAATGCACCAGGAGTGCATTGAAGGCATGGAAAACTTCAAGGAACTTATAAAAGACATAGACTGTGACCCTCAGCCAGGTGGCCACTTGTATATAGCGCATCGTGCGCGTGTAATGCCAACTCTCGAGAAAGAGGCTGAGTTATTGCGAAATGCGTTTGGTTACAACGCCCGTATATTAGATGCTGATACCGTTCGTAATGAATGGGTAAATGATCGAGAGGCTCATGGGGCAATGCACGAGCCAGAGGGTATAGGGGTTCATGCCGCTAAGCTGGCTTTTGGCTATATAAGAAAAGCTAGAAATTTAGGTGCAACCATCCATCCATCTAGTCCTGTTCTTAGTTGGGAAACAAAAGGCGGATATCATTATTTGCGCACTCCAGGTGGTGTTGTTAAGGCAAAAGCGGTGGGTGTAGCCACAGGTGGTTATACATCCAATAGTCTGCACAAAGAGTTCAAAAATCGCTTGTTGCCAATTTTGTCAAACTCGGTAGTTACTAGACCATTAACTGACGATGAAATTAAGATGTGTAATTTTCATACTCGTCAGGTATTAACTGATACAAGAGTATTGCGCAATTATTATCGTTTGCTTCCCGATAACAGGTTGCAGATTGGAAGTAGAAGCGCAATTACAGGACGGCATGCACCCGAGAAAAAATATGAGGATATGCTTAGGCAGGCCATGAGACGCAAGTTTCCAGAGCTCGCCGGAATAGCCATAGAGTACTCTTGGTGGGGCTGGGTAGATGTTAGTCACGATATGATGCCACGTATTGTTCAGCCAGACCCTAAGCAAACTATTTATTATGCTTTAGGATACGGTGGAAATGGCGTAATGTACTCATCTCAAGCCGGACGGCGCATGGCTCAATGGATAGCAGGTAAGGGTGAAAATCTAGATCTTCCTATCTTTAAAGACAGACTACCTTACCCCAATGTGTTCGAAAAAATAGAGTCAGAAGTATTTGCACCATTTCGTCGTATAGGGCAAAGCTTCCTATATCGGTGGTATCACCTGAAAGACGAAGTCTTATAAGCATGTGGCAGACTGTATATAAATAAAATACAGTCTGTTTTTGTTCTGTTTCAATCTATTTCATATTGGCCAATAGATATTTGATAATACATATATAATGCCCCTACAGTAATGAAAACCATTATCATTACTATTTGCTTTATTTGAAGGGGTATTAATAAATGAACTCGTCTAACAGCAAATTGTTTAGAGTTTCTAGTTGGCTTGCTGCTTCGATCGTGTCTTTATCGATAGGGGTAAGCGCATATGCTGCATCAAGTATCAATGTGCAGCATGCTTCGGGTAATACTAAGGTAAGCGTAGAGCCTAAAACAGTTGTGGTTTATGATCTTGCAACAATTGACACACTACATGCGCTAGATGATGATATTCAAGGAGTCCCAGACACACCATGGCCTGAGTTTTTATCTCAATATAAAGATGTGAGCAGGTACAAAACCATAGGCACTCTTTTTGAACCCGATTACGAAGCGGTGAATAGTATGCAGCCAGACCTAATAATAGTTGCTGGCCGGTCTGCCCCTAAATACAGAAGCCTAAGTCGTATAGCCCCAACTATAGATCTCACAGTAGACCCTGCCAATCTACTAGACAGTGTGCGTAAAAACGTGCAAATTCTTGGTGAAATTTTTAATAAATCGGAATTGGCACAAAAAAAGATGGATGAGATAGATGGTTATGTAGCCTCTGTTAGTAATTTTAAATCAGATGGAA
>JAJYRX010000039.1 GCA_021793875.1 Pseudomonadota bacterium | reverse complement strand
GGGTGGTCCAGACAAACCACCAGCTTCGGTTGAATTAGCAAGACCATGAACGGCCTCACGCTCAAGCGTTGTGTTAGTGGCAATTAAACCGTCTATAGCATTCCTGGATAACACCTCTGACATATTTTTTACTTGATCAGCGGTTAGGTCTGGCGCCACCTTAACAACCAACGGAACTTTTCTGCCGTGTAACTCAGAAAGCACCTCACGCTCTTGCACAAGTGCTTTTAAAAGGTCGTCAAGAGCATTATCGCTTTGCAATTCGCGCAGATTTTTTGTGTTTGGGGATGAGATATTAATTGTAATGTAGTCTGCATGCGTGTAAACAGCACGCATGCCGGCAAGGTAATCATTAACAGCTTCATGGTTAGGTGTAGCCGCATTTTTACCAATATTCAAACCGAGTACACCCCCGTTAGTGCGCCAGCTACTTGCCTGCACATTAGCAACAAATGCATGTATCCCCTCGTTGTTAAAACCCATGCGATTTATTATGGCGTTTTTTGCAGGAATTCTGAACATACGTGGCTTATCGTTGCCAACCTGAGCCATGGGAGTTACTGTGCCCACCTCTAGAAAACCAAACCCAAGGCCACCCAAAGCATCAATGTATGCGCCATTTTTATCTAGACCAGCAGCAAGACCAACCGGGTTCTTCAGCTTAAGCCCCATAAGATTTGTTGGCAAACTCAAGTTAGTAGAAAAAAGTCTAGATGTTAAACGACACTGCATTGCACACTTTAACGCTTTGAGCGTGAGGTTATGAGCCTTTTCAGCATCGAGAGCAAATAGTAAGGGACGGGCTATAGGATATGCTTTAAATAACAACGAATTAATCGACATAACTCCACTGCCCGTTTACTAATAACTGATATGGTTTAAATTGAGACTTATAAGCCATTTTACGACTATTTTGTATCCAATATCCCAGGTACAGCCAAGGCATATCAAGGCTTTTACATTGCATAATTTGCCACAAAATACTGTAGGTCCCCAAACTACGGTCTGATAACGGGTTATAAAATGTATATACGGCTGAAAGGCTATTATCAAGAATATCTGTTAACGCTATTATTTGCACCTTGCCTGCTTGGTCACGAAACTCAATTAAACGAGAATCTACCGCACTACTTAACAAGAACTGTTTGTATTGTTTTTCGGTATCAGTATCCATTCCTGCGCCGGGATGTCTAACACGCTGATACTCAACATACAGCTCATAGTGCTCATCATTCCATTGCAAAGGCAGTGATCTTGATATAAGGTTGCTGTTCTTTTTAATAACACGCTTATGACTGCGTCGGACATTAAAGGCACTTACATCTATGCGTATAGGCATACAGGCTTGGCATTTTCGACAGTCAGGACGGTATGTAAACAGACCACTGCGCCTGAAACCTTGTGCAACCAGATTAGAATAGACATTATTGTCTATAAGGTGAGCCGGAGCAGCTACCAGTGATCTGGCCTGCTCATCAGGTAAGTAGCTGCAAGGGTACTCAGATGTTTGGTAGAACTGCAGCGACTGCAATATATGTTCGTAAGGATCGCTCATAAATGCTCTGGTAGGGTCTGCATAGGACGTATATTTCCCGACTGCAATAGTTGTCCCGATAGCCACACGGGAGTGTCATACTGTTGTGCACTCTTTAGCATATCAAGAAAATATTCTCTAGGGATCGAACGGGCTCCCATACTATACAGATGATCTGTATGTTGCTGACAGTCTATGTGATACACATTTAATTTTTTTAGTATGGCTACCAGGTAACACAAAGCCACTTTGCTCATGTTACTGCGACGGCTAAACATGGACTCACCGAAGAAAAACCGACCCAGCAATACGCCATATAGACCACCCACTAGTTTGCCCTGATTCCAAACCTCTATGCTGTGAGCATGGCCCATATTATGCCACTCGGTATAAGTAGCGAGTATGGATTTGTTAATCCAGGTTTTGGGTCTACTAGGCGTAGGCTGTGCGCAAGCGCTAATAACAGATGAAAAACACATGTTAGTTGTCACCATATACTCTGGGTTTTCATCTGTCTCGGTGCGGTTTATACGGCGCAGTAGCTTAGCCATACTTTTTGAAACTCGCAGATTGTCACAGCTTAATACCATACGTGGATCAGGACACCACCACAGTACAGGCTCACCTGCATTAAACCATGGAAAAATACCCTTGCTATAAGCATCGTTGAGTCGCTCTACTGATAAGTCCAGACCAACAGCAATCACATCGCCACAATGAGTGCTATTTGGATCGGGCAAGGGATCGTTAGTATATACCCAGCGTATGTTATGCATACTGCCTATTAAGAACCCATGGGTGAATCAATACTATAGTGATGGACTGGAAACACCCCTGTTTCTACATCGTTTATATAGTGCTTAATAGTAGTAATTACTGTGCGGAATGATAAATTCGCCCAAGGGATGTTATCTATATCAAAAAATGCTGCCTCTAAGCTTTCAGGGCCAGGGTATAAGTCTGGGCTTAGAACTCGGGCAAGATAAAAAAAATGCACTTGCTCGGCATGAGGAACATCAATAACAGTATATAAATTACCAAGCTCGATTTGGGCTCCTGCCTCTTCTTGTGTTTCACGCATGGCCCCCTGAGCTGTGGTTTCACCAAGCTCCATAAATCCCGCTGGAAGCGTCCAAGTGTTGAATCTAGGCTCAATGGCACGCTTACACAATAATATTTTTTGTTGCCAAACAGCAAGAACCCCAACTACATTTCGTGGGTTCTGGTAATGAACCGCACCACAGCGGCCACAAGCATCACGCAAACGATTGTCGTCAGGAGGAATAATCTGACTTAATGGTGTGCCGCATTGAGTGCAAAACCTTTGCACACGTGGTGCCGGAAAATAAAATGATTCGGCTGGCTTAGTCATCAGCTTATTCTACCCAAAGCAGGCTGTTATGCACAATAAAAAATCCCCGCCAGAACTTAGTGTCTAACGGGGATTTTTATGAACTTAACAAATAGTTAAGTCAGGTATTACTACTTGCTGGCTGAAGATTTGCTAGCAGTTTTACCTGTGCTGCGAGCTGCCTTTAGTGTTGCATCAGTGGCTGCTGCTATATTTGACTCAGCAGCCTCAGCAGCTTGACGAGCTGACTTGGCAACTGTTTCGTAAGCATTGTTAGCTGAAGCTAAAGTTGACCTAAGAAGCGTTACTGCACCTTCGGAACCTGCTGGAGCATTTTTTGCTAACTGCTCTATAGCTTCATTTATCTGTTCTTGAAACTGACTAAATTGAGTTTCTGTAAGCTTGGTTACATCGACCTGTATGCCTGACAGAACATCGTACACGTGTTTGCCATATGACATCATTTTGTCAGCGTTAGGCTGCATTAAACCGCTAGAAAAGCTAACAGCTTCCTGCACGTCTTGAAGCTGAGCAGCCTCTTTGGACTTTTGACTAACTTCGTCAAAAGTGGCTTTCATTACTTTGAGGTTAAGGTCCACCAGCTTTTCAAAACCATTTAAAAGAGCACCCTGTACTGCTAGAAAGTTATCTAGGGAAGCCTTTTGATTACTAAGTATTTGTTGTGTAATTGCGCTCATGATGTAGTCCTGTAAAAATTATGTTGCGTTGCACAATATCCATTTAACAACAAGGCTACAGGTATGTCAAGCATTTTGCTGCAGCGCAGCAAATTATTTTTTAGGAGATGATTCGTACCCTAAAGAAGATGATATTTGTTCCGCTACACGCAGCATAATCGGTATCCACTCTTCACGCAGCCTGTCTGAAGGTGCTGATATTGATAACCCAGCACACATGGAGCCTGCATCGTCATAAATGCCTGCCGCTATACAGCGCACTCCAAGCTCGAGCTCTTCGTTATCACGGGAATAACCAAGACGCCTGACCATAGCCAGCTCACGCTCCAAGACACTTACATCGGTGATACTGTTTCTTGTAGCACCTGCCAGCCCAGTACGCATGGCGTATGAGCGTATTTGACGAGAGTCGTATAAAGATAAAAAAAGTTTGCCTGTGGAGGTTAAATGTAAGGGAGCTCGTCCACCTATGGCGCGCACTACCTGCATACCTGAACATTCACTCCAAGCACGCTCTATATAAACTATTTCATCACCTTGTTGCAAAGACAGGTTTATGGTTTGCCCAGTAATTTTATGTAGTTCTCGCATAGGCTCAAATGAAGCCTCGCGCACATCTAGCCTGCCCTTGACAAGAGACCCCAACTCAAGCAGGCGCATGCCAAGCCTATATAAGCCGCTATCTACCCTTTCAACATAGCGCCCCGCAACTAGATCATTAAGAATTCTGTGAGTAGTTGAGGTATGAAGGCCTGTACGGGCTGCCAGCTCTTTTAGCGGCACAGGATCGGACTGATCTGCCAAAGCATCTAGCAAGCGCATAGCACGATCAAGAACCTGTATAGCTACTGCTTGCGTGCCGTTGACGTAATTTTCTGGAGTTGTTGATGAGGTTTGTATGAGTGCCATTAATAGTTATTGATGCATTGCAACAATTCCATCATATGAAAATCACTGCGGAAATGCAACCAAAACTCTATGAAACATGCCTACCAATTTCACCATGCAGATCTGCAACTTGTTGTTTTAAATATTCCAGCGCTGCATTCACACTTTCTGGAGCTCCTTTGGCCCCTAGTTCTATATGGCTACGGCTGCCGTCTTCACCTACACTTGGAAGACTAAATGCCTTAAGCCCTGGCCAGCGTTTCTCTATGAACTCAAGCGCCGGGGTAATGCTTGATTCGGCCAAACCATATGCTAGAAATGAATGTTCTGCATAAGATAATCGGTTATGCAAGTGCCTATATCTGGTATCTAGAGTCCACTCCATCATGCTAGATGCCATGATGGGGAAACCCGGCATGAAAGTATGATTTTTAATGAAGAATCCGGGTATTTTATTAAAACTATTGGGTACTATTTCAGCCCCTCTAGGAAAAACACCCATTTGCAAGCGCTGTTGGTTCTCGGGCAATGACATGTCTGCACTACCTTTACCCTCTGCAGCCATTTCAGCACAACGCTCAGAAATAAGACGCTTGGCTTCAGGATGTAACTCTAGGGGTAAGTTAAGAGCCTGAGCCGCAGCCTGTCGGGTTTGATCATCGGGAGTAGCTCCTATACCTCCGCAACAAAAAACTATATCAGAAGTTGCAAAACTGAAGCGTAGAGTAGACGCAATATCGTCACGAGAGTCGGTTATTATTTCCACTCTAGAAAGCTGCATGCCACGATGCTGAAGCAGCTCTATAAGTTTAGGCAGATGCTTGTCCTGCCGGCGACCCGACAAAATTTCATCACCAATTATTATTAGACGTACCTTAGGCTGTGTCATAAGAAAGGATATTATTCTGTTATAAGTTCAACGCCTGGTTGTTCAAACCTGTAGCGTTGCAATGTCATTAAACTGTAATGTGCAAACACAAGTGATGAAAACACCGGCAATACCAACCACATGGGCGGAAAAAGATTTAGCAGTGAAACTATTAACCCTATAAGCCAATATGGTCCGTTGTTTCGACTCCATATAGCTCGGCGTTCTACAGAACTGGCGTGTTCTATTAGAGCATCGACACGCATAATTCTATTGTATAGAAAAGCCCACCAGAAAATTGGTAGTACAAGAGCAAACGGCGGGAAAAACCATAAAGGCATAGTTACCGCCCAACCTATAGCAAATACTATACCTATTTTGACAGCATTCCAGGCCCCTAGACTCCACACGTTACTACCCATTCTTTTAAGTTCTGGATATTGACGCTTTTCTATATGACGTAACACTATTGGCATAACGAATACAGCTGCAATTATTACCCCTAGCACCCCTGCCATTGGTATAAGCATAATAGCGGCTAATACGCTTACCAAATGAACTTTTAACCACACCAACTTGATGGCTATAAGCCATTGTTCTAGCTGATCTACCATAGCAAACTGATCTAGCCTGGCATTTAACCATGATGTAAGCGGTGACCAGAATATATACAGCATCAAAACTGCACCAATAATAGCTATAGCAAAAGGCAACAGTATGGCCGCCAGCATTTTAGGATGCATTTGTGATACTAATGCGCGCCTGAAGGCCTCGAAAACCACACTTAAGGCGCTATTTGAATTGCCTGAAACCGAGGCATGGGTTTTAATCTGACTCATGTTATCTTATGAAACTTGTACTAAATAAATATTAATTTAAGCCTGGTATTACTGCATGTCTTTATTTACACCAAGTCAGCTATCTACAATAAAAAACCGCATCCAAAACAACCCCGAATCATTAGTAATAATATGCTTTTGTGCCGCATGGTGTGACACTTGCCGTGAGTATGAAACCAATTTCGCTCAGCTTGCACAAGAGATAACTCAGCATACGTTTGTTTGGGTGGATATAGAAAACAATCCTGAGCTATTAGGTGATGAAGACGTTGAAGATTTCCCAACCATAGCCATACAAAACACTAACGAAAACCTGTTTTACGGGGTTCAGCTTCCATACACAAATTTACTTGAAAGTCTAATAGAAAACTGTGCAAAACAAAGTGCCACAGTGGTAAGTGGGCCGCCAATAATTGCTAAGATATAACAATAAGCTACTTGCCGCCTAGTAGTATTCCGACAGATTTTTTATTATCACCCAATCTTCCCGACTGCCTGCTTGGTTGCTTGCTTTGATCGAAAGATTCAGATGGGACATATGGCTTATAAAACAGCTCATCTTGTGGCTCTTTACGCGCACGCCCCTTACCAGAGGGAAGACTCAAACGAGCCTTTTCAATTGGCGTTTTTATAAGCTTTTCTATATCGCTTAACAAGCGCTCATCGTCGGGCGTATAAAAAGATATGGCTTGACCACTAGACCCAGCACGGCCTGTACGACCAATACGATGCACGTAATCTTCGGCATTAAACGGAAGATCATAATTGATAACACATGGAACACCAGCAACGTCTAAACCTCTGGCGGCTACATCGGTAGCTACTAGAGCTTCTAGGTCGCCAGCTTTGAATGAATCTAAGGTTTTTGTACGTTCAGCCTGACTTTTATCACCATGAATAGCATCGGCTTTTATACCATCATTTAGCAACTCACGAGCAAGCCTTGATGCGCCTATACGCGTGTTTGAGAAAACTATAACCTGATTAAGCTTACGGGACTTTATGATGTGCGCCACAGCAGCACGCTTTTGCTTACCCGAAAGGCTATAAGCTATCTGTGTAATGGTATCTGCCGTTGTATTTGATTGGGCTACTTTTATTTCCTTGGGATTATTCAGGAAGTTAAGCCCTAGGCGTCGTATTTCTTTACTAAACGTAGCTGAAAACAATAAGCCCTGACGCTGTTTTGGTAACAGGGATACTATTCGTTCAAGATCGGGCAGAAAGCCCATATCAAGCATTCGATCGGCTTCGTCTAAAACCAGAATTCCTACCTGGGAAAGATTAACGTTGCGCTGCTCTATGTGATCAAGCAAGCGACCAGGAGTTGCTATAAGGACCTCACAGCCACGCTGCAGGGCTTCACGCTGGGGGTTGATATCAACGCCGCCAAACACAACTGCACAACGCAAATTAGTGTACTTAGAATACATAATGGCATTTTCTGCCACCTGATCTGCCAGTTCTCGAGTAGGCGTAAGAATAAGAGCCCTTACTGGATGCCTAGCGGGAGATGCGCTGGTATTTGCCATAGGCAACAGACGATGCAGTAGTGGGAGCGTAAACGCGGCCGTTTTACCCGTTCCTGTTTGAGCAGCACCCATTACATCGTGCCCGTCCATGATATTTGGTAGGGCCAATGCCTGAATTGGGGTGGGTGAACTGTAACCAGCTTCGGATACTGCTTTTAATATAGTTGGATGCAGACCGAAATCGGAAAAGTTTGCCTTGATAGAGGTAGTAGTATTATTTGCCATTAATTAATGTATTTTACCGCACACAGTAGCAACACACGCATTACATGCGTACAAGTTACGGTTAGTGAGCTGTTTAATGTTGCTATGTAGTTAAAACACGACAGAAAAGACGAATTCTATAAGCCACAAAGAAACCATACCCCCCAGTATTACAGCAAGAGAATTGCGCGTAATTATAAATAGGGCTATTGCCGACACTGCAGCAAGAGCACGAGGGTTGAGAAGATCTGATGGGCTATAGCTAAGAGGCAGAAGCTCGGGAATAATTATTGCTATTAATGCGGCTACAGGGGCGTATCGTAGGGCACTGCGCACATTATCGGGCAAAGGGATTCTATCGCCAAAAAGCATGTAGGTGCAACGTGTTAACAGACTGCACAGGCTTAGCAGGATAATGGCTGACAATACGTACCAATTTATGCTCATATAACCACCACTTTAAGCAGACGACTTTGATTTGGCTTCAATTTTTTCGGAAACAAGGCCTGCCACCACGCCTGCCAAAACAGCTGCCACCAAACCAAGCCTTAATGGCAGAACCTGACTTACCCATGCAACCGCCCCTGCCACAACAAGACACATGACCAAAGGACGCCCCTTTATTAGTGGAACAATTATGGCCATAAGAGCCAGTACTGCAGCGAAGTCTAGTGACCAGCTTTGTGGCACCATACCCCCAAGGTATATTCCAACTATTGATAAAGTGCACCACACAAGCCATCCAGGCAGTATTATTCCAAGAAAATACCAAACCTGCTGATTAGTTCCTATTTTTTTTGCAGTACTATAACGGGACATAAATAGCACAAAGCCTATATCGCTAGTGAGAAATCCGATTAACCCCAAACGCCATTTAGATAGATGACGAAAGTAAGGTTGCAGCGCTGCACCAAATATAATGAATCGTACGTTAACGACCATACCTGCTGCAAATATGAGCCATAAAGGGGCGCCTGCCTCAATTAGCGGTAAAGCGGTTAACTGTGCCGAGCCTGCATAAACAGCAAATGTCATTAAAACTGACATGCCTTCAGTAAGGCCTGATTTAACCATTGCTATCCCTGTTACGAATGCCCATGTGGCAATTGCTACCGTAGGCGCAGCAGAATCTCGTAAACCCTTCAGGAATGCGGCCTTTTGAGCTTCATTCAGATTGCTTAATAAGCCACTTATTTGCTGAAATCGCATTACAACCCTTATATGACTTGTTTGGCTAAACAAGACTGTATTGTAACTATGACTGAGTTGGTACAATTGGTTTTATTTTTCTGTTGAATTAAACAACCATGAGCACAACACAAGACGCAAACACCAAAAAGGATGAGGTCATAACTATAGAAAAGTCCGACCTACCTCTTTACTGTCCCGGACCAAAAGCACCCTTATGGAGCATGCACCCGCGCGTGTATATAGAAATAGAAGATACCGGATCAGCATTGTGTCCATATTGCAGCGCCCACTACAGTCTGCAAAGTTAATTACAAACAGCTGTCCAACGCCTGCATGGCTTCCTAATGGTCATATACAAACCATTTATGCTGCCAAATGCATTAAGGCTAAGCAGCCGCGGTTCAAGCGTCAAAGGCTAAACACACCAGATCTAGACTTTCTAGATCTTGACTGGTTACACCCATCAAAAAGCTTAGCTCCCAGTAATTACGGCTTGATAATACTCCACGGGTTAGAGGGTAATAGCCAAAGCCACTACGCGGTTGCTATGGCAAACTTTTTTAGAAAACTTGGGTGGACAATAGTTGTTGCCCATTTTCGTGGCTGCTCAGGTAGCCCTAACAAACTACCCAGAGCGTATCATTCTGGCGATAGCAGGGACGTTTGTTTTATAGTAGACCAAGTTATAACAGCTCAACCAGACCTTATATGGCATGTAGCAGGCGTATCGTTAGGCGGCAA
>JAJYRX010000038.1 GCA_021793875.1 Pseudomonadota bacterium | reverse complement strand
TGGGAGTGCGTTGATAGAGTTTACGCAGCGCTTGCCCTTCTACGGAAGTGCCATACTTTGCAAAGATGATGCGTTTGTAAGGGAAATAATGCCGCTAGTGTCGCGTCCCATAACGTCTTATGGAATAGATACAGACGCACGATTCCGAGCGGTAAATGTGCGTGCAGTAGGATCCAGCATGCACTTTGATGTCGAGCGTAGGGCAGACAACGGAAGCATGCCAGTGTTGCCTATAAAACTGAATTTGCCAGGAAAGCACAACGTACTCAATGCGCTGGCTGCCATAGCCGTGGGAACCGAGTTAGGTGTCGCAGACGACGATATTCAAAAGGCCTTAGAGAGTTTTCATGGCGTAGGTAGGCGTTTCACCATAGTTGGCGATTTTAAGGTTACTTCATCCAGGGGTAGCGGTAGCTTCACTTTGGTAGATGATTATGCGCACCATCCAGAGGAGATGGACGCAACAATTGAGGCTGCTCGTGGTGCATACCCTGGTAGACGCATAGTTGCAGCTTTTCAGCCACACAGATACACACGTACGAGAGACTGTTTTGAGGACTTTGTAAGCGTACTAGGTAAAGCTGATGCAGTTCTATTAAGCGAAGTTTATGCTGCAGGAGAGCCGCATCTGATAGCTGCAGACGGTCGTGCGCTAGCACGAGCGATAAGGGTGGCTGGAGCTGTGGAGCCGGTTTTTGTTGACGATATAGATAATATGCCCCTGGCCATACTAAATGTTGTTCAGCCGGGTGATGTAGTAATAACCATGGGTGCAGGTTCCATAAGCAATGTACCGTCTCTTCTTAAGGAAATGCTATGAGTGAGATGTTAGGGCGAGTAGGAGTTTTATACGGAGGCAAGTCAGCTGAGCGAGAGGTGTCTCTAATGTCTGGTAAAGGTGTGCATGAGGCCTTACTGAGCAAGAATGTAGACGCCCACTTATTTGATATAGGAACCAAAACTTTGGCTGAGCTTGCAAACGAAAAGTTTGACAAGGTGTTCATTGCCTTACATGGTCGTTATGGGGAAGACGGTGCCATACAAGGGGCTCTCGAGCTGTTAGGTATACCATACACCGGTAGTGGTGTTATGGCATCTAGCCTTGCCATGGACAAGCAGATGACCAAAACAGTCTGGCGTCAGCATGGCTTACCAACACCAGATTCGATAACGCTCGATGACAATATAGACTTTCAGGCAGTTGCAGCCGAGCTGGGGCTTCCGCTAATAGTTAAGCCAGCTCGAGAGGGGTCAACACTTGGCCTAACAATAGCAGACGATATTTCCAGCCTTAAGTCAGGCTATATGATGGCATCACGGTTTGATAAGTCAGTTATGGCAGAGCGATTTGTAAAAGGCCGTGAGCTTACTGTACCTGTCCTAGGGTCAGGAGAATCTGCTAGAGCACTGCCAATAATAGAAATCAGAGTTCCCAGTGGTCATTACGACTACGAACACAAGTATCATTCTGATGCTACTGAGTATTTATGTCCTGCTCCCATAGATGGGGATATTACTAAATTGGTACAGGAGCTTTCTGTAAAGGCATATCAGGCCTTGAGTTGCGAGGGCTGGGGAAGGGTCGATTTTATGCTCGATAACAATGGTAAACCATGGTTGTTAGAGCTTAATACGTCTCCTGGCATGACAAGCCAATCGCTGGTTCCAATGAGCGCTAAAGTTGCCGGTACAAGCTATGCCGACCTTTGTGTTGAGCTTTTGCTAGATGCATCTTGCAAAATATCAGCGCAAGAGAAAAAGGAGGATAACAGCAGTGTTTAGCGACGCCCGCTTCCTTAATGCTCTGGCTAATACCTTGGCTGTAGTATCGGTTGCTGTGCTTATCCTTGCCGGTTTGGTTTGGGTGGCCAAACGACCATACTTCAATATCAGTCAAATAAGCATTCAGTCGGCTGACAAAACTAACCTGGGCTTCGTATCACCGGCTACTGTAAGGGCAACGATTGCGGGCGGTCTGGCTGGTAATTTCTTTTTCATGGATTTAAATGAGGCGAGGCAGCTTATTGAAACAACCCCATGGGTGAGAAAAGCTGGAGTAAGGCGTGTATGGCCAAATGCTTTGCTTGTGAGCATAGAAGAGCAGCAGCCTCTGGCCTATTGGAATCAGAATCAAATGATAAACACATGGGGTGAAGCTTTCTCAGCTAACCAAGGAGAAATACCAGATGATGCTCGTCTGCCGCAGCTTAACGGACCAGATTCGTCTGAGCGTCTAGTAGTACAACGCTACGCGGAGCTTACTAATCGCTTAACACCACTTAACCTGAAAGTAGAGGAAGTAACTTTAAGTCCCAGGTACGCATGGGATGTAACGCTTGAGGGGGGGCTTCGCTTGGCTTTAGGCCGTGACCCGGCAGCCGATGTGGCTGACCCCCATGGACGCCAAGGAGCCTTGCCTTTTGCAGAGCGTATAGAAAGGTTTGTGCAGGCATGGCCAGTTTTGACTTCTTATTTAGGGCAGCAGAAGCTAGCTACTGCTGATTTACGTTACCCCAACGGTTTTGCAATTACGTTGGCTTCAGATGGCAATTAGTTAAATAAAAACTATGACTCGTGACATAAAAGATTTGATCGTGGCGCTCGATATAGGTACCAGTAAGGTGGTAGCTGTTGTTGCCGAAATTCTATCAGACGGATCGTTTGAGGTTTTAGGCCTGGGCCAACACGATTCCAGGGGTATGCGCAAGGGTGTGGTTGTGAATATAGAAACCACAGTTAATTCAATACAGCGAGCTCTTGAAGAGGCTGAGCTTATGGCTGACTGCAAAATACGTGAGGTTTACACCGGCATTGCAGGTAGTCACATAAGTAGCTTTAACTCTAGCGGCATGGTGGCAGTCAAAGATAAAGAGGTTACTGCTACAGATGTTGCCAGAGTCATAGAGACTGCTAAGGCGGTGAATATACCAACCGACCAGAAAGTATTACACGTACTTACTCAAGAGTTCATAGTTGACTCGCAGGAAGATATCCGAGAGCCGATAGGAATGAGTGGGTTACGACTTGAAGTAAGGGTCCACATAGTAACGGGCGCTGTAAGTGCTGCACAGAACATAGTTAAGTGTGTTAGGCGTTGTGGCCTAGAAGTACAGGATCTTATATTGCAGCCATTAGCATCTAGTTTGGCATGCCTGACTTCCGATGAAAAAGAGTTGGGAGTGGCTTTGGTGGATATAGGTGGTGGTACTACGGATATAGCTATTTATAACAACGGTGCAATTAGACATACAGCCGTTGTACCTATAGCTGGCGATCAAATCACTAACGATATAGCTGCCATGCTGCGTACACCAACACCTGATGCTGAAGAAATAAAACTTCGCTATGGAGTGGCCAAGCAAGTATTAGTGAATTCAGATGAACAAATAGAGGTTCCAGGCCTTGGGGACAGACCCAACCGCAACGTAAAGCGTCAGGCGTTGGGCGCAGTTATAGAACCTCGTGTAGAAGAATTGTTCACTATGGTGCAGCAGGTTATTAATGAGTCTGGGTATGAAGACCTTCTTTCGTCAGGAATAGTTCTGACCGGTGGAACCTCGTTATTGCCAGGCATAGTGGAACTTGCTGAAGACGTGTTTTTGAAGCCGGTTAGAGTTGCGGTGCCTGCATACGAAGGTGCTTTATCAGACGTTATGCAAAACCCGCGTTTTTCTACCGTTATGGGATTGTTGTCTGAAGCCCGAATCCAGCGCGCAAGAGGGCACAAGGTGGCACAGCAAAAAGGAAATGTAAAAACCCTTCTTGCCCGGATGAAAGAATGGTTTATGAACTAGATTTTGGTCATTTGTTGACCGATTACGTATAACAACAATAGGTAAAAACCAATTTATTGCTTTTTTGATACTAAGGGGTATATGAATATGAACTTTGAAATGTTAGATACCGATAACAACGGCACCGTAATTAAGGTTGTAGGTGTTGGTGGGGCAGGTGGCAACGCAGTTGCTCACATGATTAACTCAGGTGTTTCGGGTGTTGACTTTGTATGTGCTAACACCGACTCACAAGCTCTTGAAGCCAGTGATGCAGAGGTTCAGATTCGTCTGGGACGTTCAGGCCTAGGCGCAGGAGCAAAGCCAGAGCAAGGTAGGGCGGCAGCTGAAACTGCACGTGAGGAAATACGTAGCGCTCTTAACGGTGCCAACATGGTTTTTGTAACAGCTGGTATGGGTGGTGGCACAGGAACAGGTGCCGGACCGGTTGTAGCAGAAGTTGCTAAAGAGCTTGGCATACTAACAGTTGGAGTTGTAACCAAACCATTTGAGTTTGAAGGCAGCAAGCGTATGCGTATGGCCGAGGAAGGTATTAATGAGCTATCTAAGCATGTGCACTCTCTTATAGTCGTACTAAACGAGAAGCTTTATGACCTGATGGACGAAGACGCTACACAGGAAGACTGTTTTAAAGCAGCTGATGATGTTTTGCATAATGCTTGTGCTGGAATTGCCGAAATAATTAATGTGCGTGGTAATGTTAACGTTGACTTCGAAGACGTTAAAACCATTATGGGTGAGCCCGGTCAGGCAATGATGGGAACGTCGGTTGCTTCTGGTGAGAACCGTGCTAAAGAAGCTGCTGAAAAGGCTATAGCATGCCCGCTGCTTGAGGGTGTAGATCTGAATGGTGCCCGCGGTGTATTAGTTAATATTACTGCTAGCCGTGGCCTGAAGTTGCGTGAGACGCGTGAGATAATGAATACCATACGTAGCTACACTCACGAGGATGCAACCGTTATATTCGGTACAGCTTACGATGAAAAAATGGGTGAAAACCTGCGTGTTACAGTAGTTGCTACTGGCTTAGGTCGTGCATCATCAAAGCCTGAGCTGGTTCACGACCGTGATGCGGCGCAACGCACTGGTACTGATGATATGCCACTAGTTGCAGAGTCAGGTTCCGACAACACAGCAATACCTACCGTTTTACGTGATCCACGCAGACAAGCTTCCGCTCAGGTACGCGCACTAGAAACAGCTGGTATGGATCATTTCGATATACCTGCGTTTTTACGTAAGCAGGCAGACTAATCTGCAAACAAGTGTCAATTAGCAAAAGTTTGGTTAAATACCTCCCGTGCGCGCTTATTTCTAAGGGCGCACGGGTGTAAGATCAGGTTTTTGCAGTTAATTGAAACTAGAAATTTGCATCAACGGCACGTGATTGCGGTTAGAATGTAGGGCGTGTTCAATTGAACAGTCTTAACATATTGCTGTTCATATTTCACGAAGAAATTATGCTCTTACAACGTACTATTAAAGAAAAAATAAGCACTAAAGGTGTAGGTCTGCACTCTGGCCGCAGAGTGGAGCTAACAATGCGGCCTGCAGCACCAAACACCGGAATTGTGTTTCACCGTATTGATCTGACCGAGCCAGTACAGCTGCCTGCATGCGCTAATGGTGTTGGTAATACCACTATGGCTTCAGTTTTGCAGCAAGGTAATGTTAGGGTCTCTACTGTAGAGCACCTTATGTCTGCTTTATATGGTCTTGGAATAGATAACATTCATATAGACCTTACTGCCGAAGAAGTTCCAATTATGGATGGCAGTGCAGGTACGTTTATTTATTTGTTGCGTTCAGCCGGATTACAAGAACAGCCTGTTCCTAAACAGTTTATTAAAGTCCTTAAAACAATTGAGGTTTCAGAAGGCGAAGGTGAAAATAAAAAGTGGGCCAAACTAGAACCATATAATGGTTTTGCCCTGTCATTCTCAATCGATTTTCAGCATCCTGCTATAGATTCCACAGCGAATATGGCCGAGGTCGATTTCGCCAACGACTCATACATAAAAACTATAGCGCGTGCTCGTACTTTTGGTTTTGTTAACGAAGTAGAAGCGCTGCGTGCAGCTGGTTTAGCCAGAGGTGGTAGTCTTGATAATGCCATAGTAATGGACGAATATCGTGTATTAAATCCCGATGGCTTGCGTTACGATGATGAGTTCGTAAAACATAAAATACTAGATGCTATTGGCGACCTATACCTTATAGGAAAGCCCTTGGTTGCCCGCTATGTGGCGCATAAGTCTGGTCATGGTCTTAACAATCAGCTGGCTCGCGCATTACTAGAGCAACCAGACGCTTATGAAATAGTTAGCTACGCTAGCGACACCGCCCCTAAAGGCCTTAATTTTGATTGGCAATTTGCCTAATCAGAGTGACCGTGTCGTTTTAATAAGTTGTTTACCGCCTGTGCCAATGGTCCGGGCGGTAATTCGTTTTGTAAACTAGCAAAACACGATAACGACTCTTTATTTAGTGGTGTTACATTGCGTTTGGGTTTTGGCTGCATACCCATTGTAATATTTCCAACTATTCGTACAGTTATTTTTGTCAGGTTATAGCCAGCCTGATTTAAGTGGTTTAACAGACCCGGAACTAGTTGACGTACTTTGCTTGCATATGCCGGGCCAGGTACTGCTATTATCAGGCCTTGCTGGCTTATTCCAGCAACGTGGCAGTTACCACCTATCCCGCTAGGCAAATGTTTGCGTATAAGGGCTTCAAGCTGTAGCATTTGCTCGGCAGTTACCAGAACACTGGCAGCTTCATGGTGTTCTTTGAACCAGTTTAGCGCTGGTTTTGCACTATGAGGCCAATAGTTTTGCCATTGTTTTGTCATATGTATACTTTAAATGTTCTGGTGCTGTTAAACTGTATTGTTTCTTTTCGGATTATCCGCTAACCGACTCTACTACACAATGGTTTCATTGCTAAAAAAATTCATAGGTAGCCGTAACGATCGCTTGCTTAAACAATACCGCAGGCAGGTCGCCAAAATCAATTCTCTAGAGCCCACCATGGAGGCTCTTTCCGACGCCGAGCTGCTGGATAAAACCAACCAGTTCAGGGGGCGTTTATCTAACGGAGAGACTCTAGACGACATACTGCCCGAAGCATTTGCGGTTGTGCGTGAGGCTGGTAAACGAGTATTTGGCATGCGCCACTTCGATGTGCAAATGCTGGGTGCAATTGCATTACATAACGGAAAAATTGCCGAGATGCGTACAGGTGAGGGTAAAACCCTTATGGCAACTCTTGCCGTATACCTGAATGCTCTAACCGGTAATGGTGTGCATGTTGTTACGGTCAACGATTACCTTGCTAAGCGTGACGCAGAATGGATGGGTGAGCTGTATTCATTCCTTGGCTTAAGTGTCGGTGTTGTGGTGCCTAATCAAACCAACGAGGAAAAACGTGCCGCGTATCAAGCCGATATAACCTATGGTACTAATAACGAGTTTGGCTTTGATTATCTGCGCGACAACATGGAGTATCGTGTTGAAGATAAACGTCAAAGGGCTCTGTCCTATGCAATAGTTGATGAGGTCGACTCCATACTTATAGACGAAGCTAGGACTCCTTTAATAATTTCTGGCCCAGCTGAAGACAACACCGATCTTTACACTCGCATGAATGAGGTTCCAAGTCATTTGGTGCGTATGCAGGCCGAACCTAAACCACAAGAGCCCGAGCCAGAGGGCGATTACTGGGTAGATGAAAAAGCTATGCAGGTTCACCTGTCTGAGGCAGGGCATATAAAGGCTGAAGAAGTACTCACCAAAATGGGCATATTACCCGAGGGAGAATCACTTTACGATCCCCGTAATATATCGCTTATGCATCACTTAATGGTGGCAGTACGGGCCCATAGCTTGTTCTTCCGAGATCAACACTACGTTGTTCAAGATGGTGAGGTTGTTATAGTCGACGAGTTCACCGGCCGACTTATGGCTGGGCGCCGTTGGTCTGATGGTTTACACCAGGCTGTGGAGGCTAAAGAAGGGGTTAAAATTCAGAATGAAAACCAGACTCTTGCTTCCATTACATTTCAGAACTACTTCCGTATGTACGAGAAGCTTGCCGGTATGACCGGAACAGCCGACACAGAAGCATACGAGTTCCAAGAAATTTACGGTCTAGAAACGGTAATAATACCAACTAACCGCCCTATGATTCGTGAAGATCAGAACGATCAGGTGTTTAAAACTGCTCAGGAAAAATATAACGCCATTTTGGCCGATATAAAAGATTGTGCCGAGCGTGGTCAGCCGGTTCTTGTAGGAACTACTAGCATAGAGAACTCTGAGCTTCTATCTAATATGCTCAAAAAAGAGGGCCTTAATCATGAGGTTCTTAATGCTAAACAGCATGCCCGCGAAGCTCTTATCGTTGCCGAAGCAGGTAAACCTGGGCACATAACTATTGCCACCAACATGGCTGGTCGTGGTACCGACATTGTATTAGGCGGCAGCATAGAAAAGCAGGTTGCTCTAGTAAGGGCTCGTGAAGATCTTTCAGACGAAGAAAAGCAGGCGCAAATAGACAGTATACGTGCCGAATGGAAGCCGGCTAACGAGGCTGTTAAAAAGGCCGGTGGCTTACGTATTATTGGTACAGAGCGCCACGAGTCACGTCGT
This sequence comes from Pseudomonadota bacterium, assembly GCA_021793875.1. Classification (GTDB taxonomy): domain Bacteria; phylum Pseudomonadota; class Gammaproteobacteria; order Burkholderiales; family Burkholderiaceae_B; genus JAJYRX01. The sequence continues at coordinate 1,587 of JAJYRX010000038.1, read as the reverse complement.
ATCGATAACCAGCTCAGAGGTCGTGCCGGACGTCAGGGTGACCCAGGCTCTTCCCGCTTTTACTTGTCACTAGACGACCCCCTTATGCGTATATTCGCTGGTGATCGTGTACGGGCAGTAATGGACAGGCTGCGTTTACCGGAAGGTGAACCAATTGAGGCGCGAATAGTTACCCGCTCTATAGAGTCAGCTCAGCGTAAAGTAGAAGCCCGTAACTTCGACATTCGTAAGCAGCTGCTTGAATATGACGATGTAGCCAACGATCAGCGTAAGGTGCTTTACTCGCAGCGCAACGAGGTTCTGGAGTCATCTGACATAGGTGATACTATACGAAACCTTATAGACGCCACTATGGAAGAGGTGTTTCGTTCCTACGTTCCCGAAGAGTCGGTAGAAGAGCAGTGGGATCTTGCCAGCTTGCAAACTGTGCTTGCGAACGAGTGGCAGGTTGAAATGCCAATCATGCAGTGGGCAGAGCAAGAAACAAGTTTAGACGATGAAGATCTCCTGGAGCGTGTGCAGCAACATGCCCGCGAAGCATATGAAAACAAGGTTAAGCTTGTTGGTGCTGAAAACTGGGCACAGTTTGAACGCTCAATAATGTTGCAGTCTATAGACACCAACTGGCGCTCCCATCTGTCATCTTTAGATCATCTGCGTCAGGGTATACATTTGCGTGGGTACGCGCAGCGTGATCCAAAACAGGAATATAAACGTGAAGCGTTCGAGCTGTTTTCAGTATTTCTGGATCGCATACGTACCGAGGTTGTTAAAGTACTCCTTACTGTAAGAATACAGTCGCCGGAACAGGTTGAAGACACCAAGGCAGAGTCGTCTGGACTTGATAACGTGCGTTATCACCACGCCGATTACGACGAAGCTCTTAGCGGTGAAGACCCGGGGTTAGATGAGTCTGGCCAGCAACAAGATAACGTTCCTAGGGTGGGGCGCAACCAACCTTGTCCGTGTGGCAGTGGTAAAAAGTACAAGCACTGCCACGGCCGCTTAAATTAAAAATATAGTTGCTAGTCCTAAAAATATAAAGAACCCCAGCGAGTCGGTAGCAAAAGTTAATAATACTGATGACCCCACCGCTGGGTCTTTACCAAAGTGGTTTCGTACCATAGGTATCATCACACCGAACATTGCACCAATAAGCATGTTGCCAATCATGGCTGCCATCATTACAAGCGCAATGGCAAACGACTTGGAAATTATCCAAGCAAAGGTTGCGGCCACAACGCTGCCACTTACGCCTACAAGAAAAGTTACGGTTATTTCACGCTTCACTAACTGCCATACATTAGCACCAGTTACTCTGCCAACAGCCAGAGCTCTTATTATCATAGTCATGGTTTGATTGCCTGAGTTGCCACCTATTCCTGCAACAATAGACATGAGAAACGCCAGTATTACTATATGACTCACGGTTCCCTCAAAGCGTGATGCCACAAGTGAGGCAGTTGATGCTGTGCAAAGGTTTATAAGCAGCCATGGGGCTCTGTTTCTTAGTGCACTATATACAGGAGCAAAAATATCTTCTTCCTGAAGGCCAGCCCTTGATAACTCTTGAGTTTCAGAAGATCG